>NZ_VCKZ01000209.1 GCF_005889745.1 Actinomadura geliboluensis | reverse complement strand
GCGGAGGGCGCGGGGTCGGCGGCGAAGGCCGGGGCCGCGACGTACAGGCCGAGCCCGAGGAGTCCGGCGGCGCCGGCTCCGGCGACGATGCTCTTGGGTTTCATACGGCCATGCAACCGGGGGCGCCTGGCAGTAGACCTCCGGGAAACCTGGGAGAACCCTGGGAGTTCACCGAATGCCGTTCAGCATGCCGCCGATCAGCTGGACGGCCTGCTCGCGGGCCTGCTCGGGGTCGTCCGCGTCCGCGATGGAGAGGGCCAGCTCGGTGAGCGCGCCGTAGAAGGCGGCCGAGGCGAGACCGAGCCGCTTGCGGCCCGATTCGCCGAGGAGTGCCGAGAGGCCGTCCGTGAGCAGGGTGCCGAGGTAGCGCTGATCGAGCTCGCGCCACCGCCGCCATCCGAGCGCGATGGGGCCCTGGAGCAGCACGATCTCGCGGTACTCGGGGTCGGAGCAGATCTCCAGGAACGTCCGGATCCCGGCCGAGGCCCGTCCCCACGCGTCGTCGGTGCCGGCGGCCATGGCGGCGGTGATGCGGTCGGCGGCGCGGGCCTCCAGGTCCTCGAAGACGGCCTCGAACAGGCCCTGCTTGCCCGCGAAGTGGTGGTAGAGGGCGCCGCGGGTGAGGCCGGCGGCGCGGACGAGCTCCTCGGCGGAGACGTCGGCGAAGCCGCGCTCGGCGAAGAACCGGCGGCCGGTGTCGAGCAGCGCGGTGCGCGTGCTCTCGACGTACCGCGCGCGCCGGGTCTTGACAGGCTCCATGCGGCATGTATAACACATACAAGGTGTATGTCAGATGCGTCGTGCATGGGAGCGGACATGACGGACATCGTGGTCATCGGGGCCGGCGTGGCAGGGCTGGTCGCCGCGCGTGACCTCGTCCGGGACGGGCACGACGTCACCGTCCTGGAGGCCCGCGACCGGGTCGGCGGGCGGCTGCTCAACGGCGAGCTGCCCGGCGGGGAGCCGATCGAGGTCGGCGGCCAATGGGTCGGCCCCGGCCAGGACAGGGTGCTCGCCCTGCTCCGCGAACTCGGCCTGCCGACGTACCGGACGTACGACGAGGGGCGCCACATCGCCGAACTCGGCAGGACGCGCGGCGAGTACACCGGCCGCATCCCCCGCCTCTCGCCCCTGGCGCTCGCCGACATCGCGCAGAGCCAGCTGCAGGTGGCCCGCCTGGTCCGCGGCATCCCCGTGGACGAGCCGTGGGCGGCCCGGCGCGCGGCCGCGCTGGACGGGCAGACCTTCGAGACGTGGATCCGCCGGAACATGCGCACGAGCGCGGGCCGCGCGTTCATGCGGCTGATCACGCAGGCCGTCTTCTCCGCCGAGGCGGGCGACATGTCCGCGCTGTGGGCGGGCTTCTACATGGCGTCCGCCGGCGGGCTCGACCCGCTGATCGACACGACCGGCGGCGCCCAGCAGGACCGCGTCTCCGGCGGCTCCCAGCGGATCGCCCTCGCGCTGGCGGACGAGCTGGGCGACCGCGTCGCGCTGAACTCCCCGGTGACGGACATCGCGTGGACGGACGGCGACGTCCGCGTCCGCGCCGCCGGCCGGGAGGTCCGGGCGCGCCGCGCGATCATCGCCGTCCCGCCGCCGCTCGCCGCCCGCATCCGGTTCGGCCCCGCGCTGCCGGGCGACCGCGACCAGCTCGTCCAGCGCATGCCGATGGGGCGGGTCATCAAGGTGAACGTCGCCTACGACGAGCCGTTCTGGCGCGCGGACGGGTTCAGCGGCCAGGTCACCAGCGACCGCCGCCCGTTCGGCATCACGTTCGACAACACCCCGGAGGGCGGGGCGCCGGGCGTCCTCGTCGGCTTCCTGGAGGGACGGCACGCCGACATCGCCGCCCGCCTGCCCGCCGAGGAGCGCCGAGCGCAGGTCATCGCCGACCTCACCGCCTACTTCGGCCCGCGCGCCCGCGACCCGATCGCCTACATCGAGCGCGACTGGGCGGAAGAGGAGTACTCCCGGGGCTGCTACGGAGCCTTCGCCACCCCCGGCACCCTGACCCGCTACGGCCCGTCCCTGCGCCGCCCCGTCGGCCCCCTGCACTGGGCGGGCACCGAAACGGCGACGCGCTGGGCCGGCTACATCGACGGCGCCGTCGAATCAGGCCACCGCACCGCCCGCGAAGCCGCCGCCCCCTGACAGCAAGGTCAGGGCGCGGGCGTCATGGTGCGGATCAGCTTCTTTCGGTGACGGCACTCGTCCGGTGGCGGGTCGAGCAATGCGAGGTGCCGCTGTTGGTCTTGGGTTCGTGACCGGGCGGCCGCAGGGCTTTCGCGACCCGTCCTCTGTGGATGAGAGGGCGGGGCGTCGGTACGGCGGTTAGTCGGGTGGGGTGAGGGTTTCCAGGACCTGGGTGCCGTACTTGGCGAGTTTGTTCTCGCCGACGCCGTTCACCCGGCCCAGTTCGGTGAGGGTCGTGGGGAGGGCGGTGGCGATCTCGCGCAGGGTGGCGTCGTGGAAGATGACGTAGGCGGGGACGCCCTGCTCCTTGGCGGTCGCGGCGCGCCAGGCGCGCAGGCGCTCGAAGATCGGCATGGCCTCGTCGGGCAGGTCGACCGGGGCCTTCGCGGCCTTGGCGGTCTTCGCCGCCTTCGTGGCGGGGCGTTCGGGTTCGCGGCGCATCAGGACCTTGCGCTCGCCGCGCAGGACCTCGCCGCTCGTGTCGGTCTGGAGCAGGGTGCCGTGGTTGCTCTCGACGGCGATGAGGCCCTGCGCGAGGAGCTGGCGGATCACGCCGCGCCACTCGGCCTCGCGGAGGTCGGCGCCGACGCCGAAGGGCTTCAGCGAGTCGTGGTCGAACTGGATGACCTTGGCGCTCTTCTTGCCGAGCAGGATGTCGATGATGTGCCCGGCGCCGAACTTCTGGCGCCGCTCCCGGTCGAGGCGCACGATCACCGACAGGACCTTCTGGGCGGCGACGGTCGCGTCCCACGTCTCCGGCGGGGTGAGGCAGGTGTCGCAGTTGCCGCAGGGCTCGCCCGACTGGCCGAAGTAGTCGAGGAGCTGGACGCGGCGGCACTCGACCGTCTCGCAGAGGGCGAGCATGGAGTCGAGGTGCATGGCCTGCCGGCGCCGGTGGGCGGCGTCGCCCTCGCCGCCGTCGATCATCTTGCGGAGGTTGACGACGTCCTGGAGGCCGTAGGCGAGCCAGGCGGTGGACGGGAGGCCGTCGCGCCCGGCGCGGCCGGTCTCCTGGTAGTAGCCCTCGACGGACTTGGGCAGGTCGAGGTGGGCGACGAAGCGGACGTCGGGCTTGTCGATGCCCATGCCGAACGCGATCGTCGCGACGATGACGAGGCCGTCCTCGCGGAGGAAGCGCGCCTGGTTCGCGGCGCGGGTCTGCGCGTCGAGGCCCGCGTGGTACGGGAGGGCCTCGATGCCGTTCTCGGTGAGGAACGCGGCGTGCTTCTCGACCGAGTTGCGGGACAGGCAGTAGACGATGCCCGCGTCGCCCTTGTGCTCGGTCTGCAGGAGGCGCAGCAGCTGGCGCTTGGCGTCGGTCTTCGGCTCGATCCGGTACTGGATGTTCGGACGGTCGAAGCTGGCGATGAAGTGCTTGGCCTGGTCGAGCTGGAGGCGGGCCGCGATCTCCTTGCGGGTGGCCTCGGTGGCGGTGGCGGTGAGGGCGATGCGCGGGACGTCCGGCCAGCGCTCGTGCAGGCCGGACAGCATCAGGTAGTCGGGCCGGAAGTCGTGCCCCCACTGCGACACGCAGTGCGCCTCGTCGATCGCGAAGAGGGAGACGTCGCCGCGGTCGAGGAGGTCGACGGTGGCGCCGAGGCGGAGCCGCTCGGGCGCCAGGTACAGCAGGTCGAGCTCGCCCGCGACGAACTGGGCCTCGACGACGCGGCGCTCGTCGATGTCCTGGGTGGAGTTGAGGAAGCCCGCCTGGACGCCGGCGGTGCGCAGGGCGTCGACCTGGTCCTGCATGAGGGCGATGAGCGGCGAGATCACGATGCCGGTGCCCTTCCGGACCAGCGCCGGGATCTGGTAGCACAGCGACTTGCCGCCGCCGGTCGGCATCAGGACGAGCGCGTCCCCGCCGCCGACGACATGGTCGATGATCTCCCGCTGGCCGTCCCGGAACGTGTCGTAGCCGAACACGCGCCGCAGTGTCTCGAGCGTCTCCGGGATCTCGGCGGAAGTCATCGGCCCATACTATGAACCGCCGACGACACCCGCCGCCCGAACGGCTACCTGTGGATGACCTCCATCAGGTCCGGGGTGACCTCGTCCAGGTCGGACGCGACGTGCGAGGCGAGGGCCAGGGCGTCCTCGGCGGCCGGGTGCGCGGGGCGCGGGATCGCGATGACCGTCATCCCGGCGGCGTGCGCCGAGCGGAGCCCGTTGCTGGAGTCCTCGATGGCGACGCAGTTCTCGGGCGTGACGTCCATCTGGGCGGCGACGGTGAGGTACCCGTCCGGTGCGGGCTTGCCGTTCTCGACCTCCTCCGTCGACACGGTTGTGCGGAACAGGCCCTCCACGCCGAGCTTTCCGAGCACCAGGTCGATCAGCGCGCGCGGGGACGAACTGGCCAAGCCCAGAGGACGGTATTGGGCAAGCCTCCGGACGGCGTCCTCGGCGCCGGGCAGCAGGGGCAGCCCCTCGTCGTACCGCTGCGACATCTGGTCGATGACCTCGTAGGCGACCTCCTCGGCGGTGACGCCGTCCACGAGGTCCGTAGCGATGTAAGACGCCCACTCCTCGGTGCTCATGCCCATCAGCCGCTCCTGGGTGTCGGGCAGCCAGCGCCCGTCGTGGGCGGCGACGTAGCCGCGGCGCACCTCCTCCCATACCGGTTCCGAGTCGATCAGGACCCCGTCCAGGTCGAACACGATGGCCTGCAGGGGCATGGCTCCTCCACGGGGGTTCTCGTCGCGATGACACGTCCACTACCCGGTACGGCAGACCGGAACCAGCACGTCCCCAGGCAGACGGGCGTAACGGATTTATGCCGCGAATGCGACATGGTCCCGTTTCAATCTGGCATCGTGGTGAACCTCCGTCCCCCCTCCGGAGTCACTGCAGAGGAGATCCGCCCATGGTGTTCCTCGGTTTTCTCCTGGTCGCGGCCGCCATCGCAGCCGGTGCCGGCGTCGTCCTCGACAACACCGACGCAGCCGACCTCGTCGTCTTCGGCCAGAGCGTGCCGGGCGTGAACAACGAATGGCAGGTGTTCCTGACCGGCGCCGGCGTGGCCGTCGTCTTCGTCATCGGCATGATGCTCACCTTCCCCGGCGCCGCCCGCCGCATCCGGAACCGGCGGGACCTGCGCGACCTGCGCGAGGAGCACCAGGAGTCGCTGACCACGCTGGAGCTGGAGAAGCGCCGCCTGGAGCGCGAGCTCGCCCGCGTCCGGCAGAGCGGCGGCCGGCGCCCCGCGCAAGCCCCGCCGGCCCCGCAGCCGCCGCACCCCGGTCGGCCCGAGCCGGCCGCCACCGCGCCGGGCGGCGTCCGCGTCGCGGGCGGCCGGCCGCGCATCTCCGCCACGTCCCCCTTCTTCGAGCGGAACGACTGAGGACGCGCTAGTACCTGGTGATGACCCGGCGGCCCGTCCGAATCGTCACCGGGAGGGATGCTGTGCGCCCCGCGCCCCGGAGATCCTCGTAGTGTGCGGATTCTTCTCAAGGTGGGCATCACCGCGGTCGCCCTGTGGGCCGCCACGGTCCTGATCGCCGGCATCTCGCTCGGCGACCAGACGACCGGCCGGCGCGTCCTCACCCTCGTCGCGGTCGCCGCCATCTTCGGCCTGGTCAACGCCGTCCTCAAACCGATCATCAAGACGCTCGGCTGCGCGTTCTACATCCTCACGCTGGGGCTGATCGGCCTCGTCGTGAACGCACTGCTGCTCCTGCTGACGAGCGAGGTCGCGCAGCGCCTCGAACTGCCCTTCCACGTGGACGGCTTCTGGCCCGCGTTCTGGGGCGCCATCGTCGTCGGCGTGGTCGGCTGGCTGCTGCACCTCTTCATCCCGGACGACGACGACTAGCGCACCGGCCGCCCGTCCGCCCCTGTGGAAGCATGACGCGCGTGGACCGGACGGGGCGGCCGTACTTCACCATCGGCGACGGCTACGTGCTCTACCAGGGCGGCGTGACGGAGGGCAGTCTCCATCGTCACGCCGCCTTTCAGGTGGCCATCGCCGTCCAAGGTGAGGTCGCCATGGACGACGTGTCCGGAACCCGTCACAGCGATGTGGCGCTGATCGTGCCGCCCATGGTCGGTCACCGTCTCCTCCAGGCACAGGCATTGCGCATCTTCTACGTCGAACCCCACTGCGCGTTCGCCGACGACCTACGCGCCCTCTGCGGCACCGGCATCACTCCGGCCCCCGCCATGAGCGGTCTTAGCGAGGAGGACGTGCGGGCCGCCGGGGGCCGTCCGTCCAGCGAACTCGACGGACGGCTGCTGGAGGCCATGCGCACCTTGCTGGACGAGCAGACCTCAATGCCCGCCCTGGCCGCGCAAGTCGGCCTCTCCCCGCAGCGTCTACGCGCCCTGGCGCGGACGGAACTCGGCATGCCGCTCACCCGCTGGCGCATCTGGCGGCGCCTGGCCCGCTCGGCGGAGGCGCTGCGCGAAGGGCGGCCGTTGAGCGTCGCCGCACTCGCGGGCGGTTTCGCCGACCAAGCCCACTTCACCCGGGAAATGCGCCGGATGATGGGCCTCACGCCTGCGGAGGCCGTCCGGGCGCTGGAGGCGTCAGCCGCGGCGAGCCGTGTAGAGCGAGATCGAGCCGGTGACCGTTGAGACCGTCCCCGCCTCCCGCACCTGGCGGAAACCGACCTCGGACATGAGCCCCGGCAGGGCTCCGTCAGCGTTGAACTGCGTGTCCTCACGGCCGTCCGTGAACTGCACCATGCGAAAGGCCAGCCGCATCGGCAGGGTGCGCTGCGCCCCGTAATCGGCGACCACGAGCCTGCCGCCGGGCCGCAGCGTTTCGAGCATCGAGACCAGAATCGCCTGCTTCACCGGCACCGGGCACTGATGCAGAACAAGGCTGGACACCACAGTGTCGGCGGACCCGGCGTCCACGATGTCCGTGAGCGCGTCCCCCATGCCGACTCGCCATTCCACGGCGTCGGCACCGGGCTTGCCTTGGGCGATCGCCAGCACCTCCGGGTCGGGATCGACGCCGATCACACGGGCGCCCGGCTCGATCCGGTGCAGCAGCAGGGCCAGCGACCCCGTGCCGCAGCCGACGTCCACGACGACGTCACCGTCCCGCAGCGCCGCGTGCATGGCGACCATGCTCCGCCACAGCCGCTCCCGCGTCAGGGCGATCACCGAGTCGTAGAGCCGGGGCAGCGCGAAGCGCCCCAGGGCGGGCGTGAAGGTCTGTTCGGTCATGGCGGCCAGTGTCGGGCGCCGCACCGCACCCGGTCTTGAACGAACCGCTCGCGCCGCTAGCCCTCCGCGGCGACGGCGGCGCGCTCGAACGGGCTCAGTTCCAGCCCCCCGGACGGCCCGCCCGCGTACTCGCGGTACTCCGGCGGACGCGACCCGGGCGCGCCGACCAGCACCCAGCGGCGCGTCCGGACCGCCCCGATGAGGAACTCGGCGTCCGTCAGCGCCCCCGCGTCCGCGGCGATCAGCGCGTCGAACTCCTGGTCGGGCGCGGTGAGCGCGGCGCCGAGCGGCGTCCCCACGACGACGTCGGCGGTGCGGAGCAGGACCTCGCCGTCCGCCGCCCGCGTGCCCTCCAGATACCCGGTGAGCTCCTCGATCCGGGCCATCGCCCGCCGCTGGTGCGCCGGGACGGCGCCTGGGTCCTCGCTCGGGTCGGCGCCGCAGATCTCGGCGACGTTCTCCCGCGTCCGGGCCTCGGCCTGCGCGACCGTTTCCAGATCGTCCTCCCGGACCGACATCTCCTCGGCCGCCTCCGCGCTGCGCCGGTCGAGCACCGTCGCCGTCTCCGCCGCCCGCGCCGCGGCGGCCTCCGCGTCCGCCCGCGCCCGGACCGCCGCCGCGAGCGCCGCCTCACGGGACGTCCGCGCGGCGGTCGCCCGGCCCTCGATCTCCTGCGCCACCTGCTGCGCGGCCCGCGCCCGCACGCCCGCCTCCGTCGCCCGCTCCACGGCCTCCGACGCCCGCCGCGCGTGCTCCTGGTGCTCCGCCCCGGCCTTCTCCCGCTCGGCCGCCAGCCAGGTCAGCTCGGTGCCGAGCCGCTGCTGGGCCTCCTGCGCGTGCTTCAGCCGGGCCCCGCCCTCGGACACGAACGACGCCAGCCCGCGGCGCACCCGCTCCGCGTGCTCGGCGACGTCCTTGGCCTCGCGCGCCCGCCGAGCCGCCTCGTCCGCCTCCCTGGTCCGCGCCTTGACCTCGGCACGCAGGCTCTTGAGGTCGGACGGCGGCGACGCCACATGGAGCTTCTGCCCCAGCGTCATCTTCCTCCGGACCGCCGACAGCGCCGACTCCGCCGACACCAGCCGGTAGTAGGCGGCGTGCCCCTCGGCGGCGGCGTCCGCGTCCGCCGCCGTCAGCCGGTGCGCCTCCTCGGCCGCCCCCGGCAGCGCCTCGCGCGCCCGCGCGAGCTCATCCGTGAGGGACGCCTCCGCCTGCCGCGCCCCCTGCAACTCGGCCTGCGCCGTCTTCGCCCGCTCGTCCAGTTGCACGCACCGCGCGTAGGACGCCTCGGCCGTCCGCGTCATGGCGGTCGCCTCGTCCGCCGCCTGATCGGCCTCTGCCTGGAGCCGCTCCGCCTCCGCGCGCGGCTCCACCAACTCGGCCTCGGCCTCCGACTGGACGGTTTCGAGCCGCTCCGCCTCCGCCTCGGCCTCCACCGCCGCCTGCTCGGCCTCCACGGCCGCGGTACGCGCCTCCTCGATGGCGTCCCGTAGCGCCGCCTGCTCGACCTCCAGCTCCTCGCTCCGCCGCAGATTCTCCGCCTGGACGGCCTGGAGCGCCGCCGCGTCCCGAGGCCACTGCTCCAGCCACATCAGGCCGCGCCGCAGCATCCGCACCTCGGTGTCCCAAGCCTGCCGCCACGCCTCCCCGACCGGCCGCAACGTCGCCGCCCGCACGCGGGCCTCCGGCGCCGACGGCCCTTCCGGCGGCACCTCTGCATGTGCAGCGCCGGACACATCTACGGCCTCCTCGGCCTCCCCAGCGGACACGCCCTCGCCCGGCAGCACGGGCAGCGGCTCGACGCGGGTGACGTCGGACGCACTCTCCTCTGCGTCCTGGCCCTCGCTCGGCGGCACGGGCGGTGGTTCGGCCAGCGTGACATCTTCAGCCGGTAGGGCACTCGGCGTCTGGTCTTGCACGGCGGGTGCGGCGCTGTCTTCGCCCAGTTCGTCCGGGATCGATGGCAAGGGCTCCGCGCGGGTGATGGCGGAGGCGTTGTCGCCATCCTGCGGCAGTGGCTCGGCGCGGGTGATGTCGGACGCGCTGCCGTGTTCGTCCGGCTCGGGCGGTAGGGAAGGGATCGGCTCGGCGCGCGTGGCGGTGGACGCACTGTCGACTGGTGCGGACGGGCCGCGCAACGGCTTGAACTCGACCGTGCCGTGGGAGCCCGACTCCCGCACTGGCGGGGGCTCTGCCACAGGCTCGGCGACTGGCGGCTCGACTGCTTCCTCGTCCTCGATGGGTGGCAATGCCCGCGTCTGGACCGATTGGGCTTCGGCGGTCTCCGGACGCGTCTCGATCAGCAGCGAGAAGATCTCGGGGTCGTCCTCCATGGCCCGCAACAGGTCGACGGCCTGCTCCGGCGTGGGGGCGATGAGCAGGGCGCGCTCGTCCGACGACGTCAGCTCCTTGATCACCTTCCGCACGGCCGCGGCCTCGCCGCCCGGCTCCACGTGGACGAGCCGCAGGTCCTCGGTCTCCTCCAGCGACGCGGGCGCGACCAGGAAGCGGGCGAGCACCTCCCAGTCGCCCGGGAGCCGCTCGTCCCGCAGCGCCCGCAAAGCGGCGATGTGCGGCGCCCAGCCCACCGGAGGGGCGTCTTCGGGTGCTTCCCGGAGCCGCGTGTCGATCTGCTCGTAGAACTCGCTCAGCGGACCGTAGACGCTCTCGACCAGTTCGGCGCCGCCCCAGTCAGCGACTTCCGTGCCCAGCAGCGGCGTGGAACCCTCGCCGTCGAGCGGCACCGTCTCCAGCGCAGCCCGGACGTCGACCTCGGGTTCGTCCTCCAGCGCGGCCTCCGCCTCCTCCGCGGGCGGCTCTTCTTCGGCCGGGAGATCGTCCGCCTCCTCGGAGGCCGCGCTGTCGGCGGCGAGGTCGGCGGGAGGCTCGTATTCGGCTGTGGGAAGGTCGCTGGCCGGCGTGGGCGGCAGCTCCCCCTCGGCGGCCTCGGGCGTGCCGGATTCCGCGTCGTCGAGCGGTGGTTCGGCTGTGGCGGGTGGGTCGGCCGGTGCGTCCGTCGGCTGCCGCTCGTCCGGATGGTTGGCGTCTGCCGGCTGTTTCACGACTTCATCCCGTCCCAGATCGACCCTCCGGGGCCCTTTTTCCCCTTCTGCCGAGGACTAACGTCTCACAGGTCAGGGATCAGCGGTGGCCCGCGAGGGCGGCGTGATGATCTTCACCGGGGCCCGGTTCGGGGTCGGGGTGGACGACGGCGCCGGACAGGCGCGGCAGCGCGTGCAGCAGGCTGTGCTCGGCGTCCACGGCTACCTTGTGGGCCCGCACGACGGTGCTGGCGGCGTCCACGACGACGTCGCATTCGGCGCGCAGATTGTGGCCGATCCAGCGGAGGCGGACGTCGCCCACGGCGAGGACGCCGGGGGTGGCGGCGAGGGCGGCTTCGGCGCGGTCGACGAGGTCCGGGTCCACGGCGTCCATGAGGCGGCGCCACACTTCGCGGGCCGTCTGCCAGAGGACGAACGAGATCGCGACCGTGATGAGCAGGCCCACCACCGGGTCGGCCCAGGGGGCGCCCAACGCGATGCCCCCAGCCCCCAGGAGGACGGCCAGGGAAGCGAAGCCGTCCGTGCGGGCGTGAAGGCCGTCTGCGACGAGGGCCGCCGAGCCTATGCGGCGTCCTACACGGATGCGGTAGCGCGCCACGATTTCGTTGCCCAGGAAGCCGACCAAGGCGGCGCCGGCCACGGCGGGCAGATGGTCCACAGGCTGTGGATGAGCCAGCCGGTCAATGGCCGCGTAGCCCGCGATGACACAGGACGCGGCGATCGCCAGCACGATGACGACACCGGCAAGGTCCTCTGCACGCCCGTAGCCGTAGGTGTAGCGGCGTGTAGGCGGGCGCCTGCCGAGGAGGAAGGCGATCCCCAGCGGGACGGCCGTCAGCGCGTCCGCCGCGTTGTGGAGGGTGTCGCCCAGGAGCGCCACCGAGCCGGTGAGCGCGACCACCGCCGCTTGGAGGACGGTGGTCGCGCCCAGGCCCGCGAGGGAGATCCACAGGGCGCGCATGCCCTGCGCGCTGGCCTCCAGCGCCGAGTCGACCTTGTCGGCCGCCTCATGGGAGTGCGGACGCAGACCGTGCCCACGCCCGTGCCCGTGCTCATGTCCGTGCTCATGTCCATGACCGTGGCCGTGACGGTGCTTCCTCATGGCTCCACGATGAACCACGAATCCCGTTGCAGCACCTCGACAACTGCGCTGTCGTCGCAGGTACGCGGCCTGTGTCAGTGCGGATTCGTCGCCAGAAGCTCCGCCAGGAGGTCGTCCAGGGTGACGATGCCCGCGAACTCGCCGCGCTCGTCGTTCACCACGGCGAGCTGGGCGCGGTCGCGGCGCATGCGGCTGACCGCGTCCAGCACGGTCGTCTCCGCCGTCAGGACGGGCGCCGGGTGCGCCAGATCGTCGGCGCGGCGGTCCCCGTCCGGCTCGGTGATGGCGGCCCGGACGTGCACGATGCCGGTCATCGCCCCGTCCCCGGACCGGACGAGCAGCCGGTTGTGGCCGCTCGCGGTGGCGGTCCGGCGGATCTGCGCGGCGGTCGCGTCCGCGCCGATCGTCGTGACGGACGTGGCGGGCACGACGAGCCGCCCGACGGTCGCCTCCCGCGCGGAGATGGCGCGGCGGAGCAGCTCGTGGTCGTGCCGCCCGATGAGGCCGAGGCGGCGCGACTCGCCGACCAGGTGGCTGAGCCGCGCCGGGTCGGTGTGGCTGTCCAGCTCGTCCTTCGGGGTGATGCGGAACAGCCGCAGCAGCGCGTTCGTCGTCGCGTTCAGCGACGACAGGATCGGCCGCGACACCTTCGCGAACGCGCGGAACGGCAGCGCCAGGATCAGCGCCGACCGCTCCGGGTGCGCGATGGCCCACGACTTCGGCGCCATCTCCCCGATGACCATGTGCAGGAACGTCACGACGGCGAGCGCGGTGCCGAGCGCGATGGCCTTCACGCCCGCCTCGGGGACGCCGAGCGCGTGCAGCGGCGGTTCGAGGAAGTGCTCGAACGCGGGCTCGGTGACGATCGCGAGGCCGAGGGAGCACATCGTGATGCCGAACTGGGCGCCGGCGAGCATCAGCGACAGCTCCCGGACGCCCGCGACGGCGGCGACGGCGGGGCGGCTGCCCTTGGCCGCAGCGCGTTCCAGCTGCCCGCGGTTGGCGGCGACGAGCGCGAACTCGGCCGCGACGAAGAAGCCGTTCCCGAGCAGCAGCAGAACGGTGATCAGCAGTGACGGCAGCGGGCTCATGACACCTCCACCGACGGCGAGCGCGGCGCCGGGACGGCCGCCGGGGCCGTCCTGATCAGGATCTTCTCGGCGACGCGGCGGGCCAGGCTGACGACCTCCAGCTCGACGGAGCCGTTGTCGAGGGCGACGGTCAGGCGGTCGCCGGCGCGCGGGAGGCGGCGCAGTTCCGCCATGACGAGCCCGCCGATCGTGTCGTAGGCGTCGCCCTCCGGCAGGCCGAGGCCGGTGAGGCGGCCGACCTCGTCGATGCGCATGCCGGCGTCGACGAGCCAGGACCCGTCCGGCCCGGACGTCGGGACGACCTCGAACCCGTCGGTCTCGTCGGTGATCTCACCGACGAGCTCCTCGGCGACGTCCTCGAAGGTGAGGATGCCGGCGAGGCCGCCGTACTCGTCCACGACGCAGGCGAACTCCTGCCGGGACTCGCGCATGTGCTCGATGACCCCGTACAGCGGCTGGCTGCCGGGGACGAGCAGCGCGGGGCGGGCGATCCGGCCGACCGGGGTGGCCGGGTCGAGGGTGTCGTCGGCGACCTCGCGGACGCCCGCGACGCCGACGACGTCGTCGACCTCCGTCCCGTAGATCGGGTAGGCGCTGTGCCCGGTCTCCCGGATCAGCTCGATCAGCTCGCCGGCGGTCGCGGTCGAGGGCAGCGCGCGGACCTGCGGGCGCGGCACCATGACCTCGTCCGCCGTCAGGTCGCCGAAGGACAGCGCGCGGTCGAGCAGGCCGGACAGGTCGGCGGGCAGGTGCCCGGTGCTGCTCGACCTGCCGATGATGTCGCCGAGCTCCTCCAGCGTCGCTCCGCTGTGCAGCTCCTCGACGGGCTCGACGCCCACGGCGCGCAGCAGCCGCTCCGCGGCGCGGTCGAACAGCCGGATGACGGGGCCCGCGACCGTCAGGTACACGAGGGTGGACGAGGCCAGAGCGCGCGCGAGCGACTCCGCGCGCGCCAGCGCGAGGTTCTTGGGGAACAACTCGCCCAGAAGCATCTGGATGAGCGTCGCCAGGACGAAGCCCGTCGCGAGTGCGATCGCGCCAGTGGCGCCTACGGGGACACCCAGCACCTCAAGCAGCGGCTGTATCAGCTCCGCGAGGGCGGGCTTGGCGATGAAGCCGACGACCAGGGTCGTCATCGTGATGCCGAGCTGGGCGCCCGACAGCATGAACGACACCCGGCCGATGACCTTCAGCGCTCTCTTGGCGGATGTGTCGCCGCTCTCGGCGGCCTGCTCCAGGGTCGCGCGGTCCGCGGCGACGTAGGCGAACTCCTGGGCGACGAAGTACCCGGTGGCGGCGGTGAGAAGGATCACCGCGAGCACTCCCAGCACCGCGGTCAGCATGGCGCACCGGGTCTATGACTGGGGTCCGACACTGCGGACTCACCACTCCTCTCGTAGACGGACTACCTGTCGTAACGTCACTTCGCTCAACGACGTTCCCGGTCCAAAGGGTACGGCTCGGCGCCCGCCCGCGCCTTGCCGCGTGCGCACGGCTTGCGCCGCGGGCATGGGCGAAAGCACCTTGTCTGGGTTAGTGTCACGGATCACACTTGTATGCGAGCGAACGTCCGATAGTGGTCCGGTCCGTGCTCCCAGACCGGCGCCGCCGCAGGGCATGCTCGGGGGACCGGAGAAGCGAACGCGGGGCAGACGTTGGACCAGAGCGGGGCCGGGGCCGCCGCGCCCATGAGTCGTGAAGGCGTCGACCATGCCCTCCGCACCCTGCGCGACGAGCGCGAACGCATCGCCGCGTCCCTGGTCGAACTCGACCGCCACCCCGGCGTCCGGCTGCTGACGGGCGCCCGCCTCACCGGCGAGACGTGGCGCCGCTGGGAGGACGCCCAGGCCCGGCTGACCACGCTGTGGCGGCTGTTCGACGCCTACCAGAGCGTCCTGGACGAGGCGTGCGAGCTGCGCGACCGGTCGCCCCGGCCGGACGCGGCGACGCTGACGGAGCTGTCCGGGCTGCTGTCGGGATGCTCGGTGGAACTGCCCGACGGGGAGATCCCGCTGGAGCACCGCACGCTGCTCGGACCGCAGGAGGAACGGATCACCTTGGACGAGGCCGTCGCGATGATGTCGGACGCGTACGAGTTCGTCGCGGGCGAGGTCGCCGCCGCCGACGCGGCCTGGACGGCGCTGCTGGTCCCCCTGGAGGAGGCGGAGGAGAGCTGGCGGGCCGCGACGCGCCTCGCGCACACGCTGGACGGCACCCGCCACCCCGAGCTGGACCGGGTCGGCCGGGAGCTGACCGCGCTCGGCCGCGTCGTCCGCACCGACCCGCTGTCGCTCGTCCGCGACGGCCGCCCGGACACGACCCGCCTCGACCGCGTCCGCACCGTGCTGACCGCGCTCGGCGACGAGCTCGCCGGGGTCGCCCGGATGCGGGACGAGTACGCCGACCTCGTCGCCCGGATCACGGCCGTGATCGAGGAGACGGAGGAGACCGAGCGGCGGGCCCTCGACGCCTACGCGACCGTCCTCGCCAAGATCCACTCGCCGAACCTGCCGGCGCCGCCGGAGGGCCTCGGCACCGCCCTCCGCGACCGGCTCGCCGCCCTCGAACGGCTCCGCGAGGCGGGCCGCTGGGTGGAGATGGCGGGCCGCTTCGCCGAGCTGGAGCGCGCCGCCGAGGACGCGCTGGAACGGGCGCGCGGCGAGCTGCGTCTCAGTGTCGGCCTGCTGGACCGGCGCGGCGAGCTGCGCGGCCGCCTGGAGGCGTACCGCGCCAAGGCCGCCCGGCTCGGCCTGTCCGAGGACGAGCTGCTCACCGGCCTGTACGGGGAGGCCCGCGAGGTGCTGTGGACCGCCCCGTGCGACCTGCGCCGCGCGACGGCGCTGCTGGCCGAGTACCAGCGGGCCATCAGGGCGAGCGAGACCGGGACGGGGACGCGGCGATGAACCGATGCACCCAGCCCGGCTGCACGGGCCAGGTGGACGCGGACGGCTTCTGCGACGTCTGCGGCATGGCCCCCGCCCCCGCCGCCGCC
>NZ_VCKZ01000698.1 GCF_005889745.1 Actinomadura geliboluensis | reverse complement strand
CAATGGGAGCTCGGCATGGGCCGCCGTCCTCAGATGTCGAGGAAGCGCACGTCCTTGGCGTTGCGCTGGATGAACTCCCGGCGGGGCTCGACCTCCTCGCCCATGAGCACGCTGAACAGCTCGTCCGCCTGGGCGGCGTCGTCCAGCTGGACCTGCAGCAGGACCCGGTTGTCGGGGTCCATGGTGGTGTCCCACAGCTCGTTGGCGTTCATCTCGCCGAGGCCCTTGAAGCGCTGCACCTGGTCGCGGGGGCGCGGGTCGCGCTTGCCGGCGGCGATCCCCGCCTCGATGACCGCGTCGCGTTCGGCGTCGGAGAAGGCGTAGTCGGCGTCGCTGCCCCGCGCGTCCCACTTGATTTTGTAGAGCGGCGGCTGCGACAGGTACACGTGGCCGGCCTCGATCAGCGGCTTCATGAACCGGAACAGCAGCGTCATCAACAGGGTGTTGATGTGGTGGCCGTCGACGTCGGCGTCCGACATCAGGATGATCTTGTGATAGCGGAGCCTGGTGATGTCGAACTCGTCGTGGACGCCGGTGCCGAGCGCCGTGATGATCGCCTGGACCTCGTTGTTCTTCAGGATCTTGTCGATCCTGGCCTTCTCCACGTTCAGGATCTTGCCGCGGATCGGCAGGATGGCCTGGAAGTGCGGGTTGCGGCCGCCCTTGGCGGAACCGCCCGCCGAGTCGCCCTCGACGATGTACAGCTCGGACTTGGCCGGGTCCGTCGACTGGCAGTCCGACAGCTTGCCGGGCAGCGACGTCGTCTCCAGCAGGCTCTTGCGGCGGGTCAGGTCGCGCGCCTGCCGCGCCGCGACCCGCGCGCGCGCCGCCTGCGACGCCTTGTTGATGATCTCCTTGGCCTCGCCCGGGTTCTCCTCGAACCAGTCGCGCAGGTGCTCGTTGCACGCCCGCTGGACGAAGGACTTGGCCTCGGTGTTGCCGAGCTTCGTCTTGGTCTGGCCCTCGAACTGCGGGTCGGCCAGCTTGATCGAGATGATCGCGGTGAGGCCCTCGCGGACGTCCTCACCCGTCAGGTTGTCGTCCTTGTCGCGCAGCAGGCCCTTGTCGCGGGCGTACCGGTTGACGATCGTCGTGAGCGCCGCCCGGAAGCCCTCCTCGTGGGTGCCGCCCTCCGCCGTGTTGATGGTGTTCGCGAAGGTGTGCACCGACTCGGCGTAGGACGAGTTCCACTGCATGGCGATCTCGACCGACATGCCCTCGGTCTCGTCGCTGAAGTAGACGACCGACTCGTGGGCGGAGTCCTTGCGCGCGTTGATGTAGCGGACGAAGTCCTCGACGCCGCCCTCGTAGTGGTACCGGACGACGTGCGGCTCGCCGTTGGAGTGGTCGGGACGCTCGTCCCGCAGCGTGATGGCCAGGCCGCGGTTGAGGAACGCCATCTCCTGCATGCGGCGGGAGAGGGTCTCGAAGTTCCACTCGGTGGTCTCGAAGATCTCCGGGTCCGGCCAGAAGGTGATGAGGGTGCCGGTCTTGTCGGTCTCCTCGCCCTTCTGGAGCTCGGCCTCCGGCCCGCGCCAGCTGTACGCCTGCCGCCACACGTGGCCGTTGCGCCGGACCTCGGCCTCCAGCCGGGTGGACAGCGCGTTGACCACGGACGAGCCGACGCCGTGCAGACCGCCGGAGACGGCGTAGGACTTGCCGTCGAACTTGCCGCCCGCGTGCAGCGTGGTGAACACCAGCTCGATCGCGGGACGTTTCTCCACCGGGTGCTCGCCGACGGGGATGCCACGGCCGTTGTCGTCCACGCTCACGCCGCCGTCGGCCCTCAGCGTCACCACGATGTCGTCGGCATAGCCGGCGAGGGCCTCGTCGACCCCGTTGTCCACGATCTCGTAGACGAGGTGGTGCAGGCCGCGCTCACCGGTCGAGCCGATGTACATGCCCGGGCGCTTGCGAACCGCCTCAAGCCCTTCAAGGACAGTGATCGAACTAGCGTCGTACGCCAAAGGAGATCCTCCTGCCGGGGATG
>NZ_VCKZ01000208.1 GCF_005889745.1 Actinomadura geliboluensis | reverse complement strand
CACCCAGCCCAAGCCGTAGTAATCGCCGGCTCCCCGGAGTTGAACAGGGACCCCAGAGACGGCGAGTTCGCCCTCCGGAGCAGCGCATACGGCGGCGGGGGGCTTGCGGTCTCGCGGGACGGAACCCTCTACTACCGCGTCTACCACGGTCGGGAGGGCCGCATAGTTCGGCTGGGGAAGGACGGACGCATCCAGTTGCGTGCCGTCGACATCGCGGCCGACCAGATGTTCGTCCAGGGGAACGACCTGTGGCTGCTCGCCGCCAAGTCCGGATTGGCGGTGGCGAAGGTGGCGCTCACCGACTGGAAACAGAGCCCGATCATCGAGTGGACGGCGCCGTCCGCGACGGTCGAGGTGGCCGGGGTGAACGGAGCCGCTCTCCCGGATAAAGAGGTCCGCGGCCTCTACCGGGACTGGACGGGCGCGAAGTTCTTCGCCCGCGCCGACGGCACGCCGATCGTCGTCTCCCGAGCGGGCCGGATGTTCGAGGTGGTGGGATCCGGAACCCTCCGCGAGTGGTCCCCGCCGGGGTACCCGGAGGCGCTCGCCGAGGTGACTGCGGGCGGGGGGCTGCGGCCTGAGGACGCGGTCACCGACCAGAACGGTCAGACGATCCTGCTGGGCCGAGCAGGTCTGCTGTACGTCCCGCGAACCGGGAAGGCCCGCTACGTTCGCTTTCCCGCCTCCACCGCCACCTTGCCTCCATGGTCCGCGATGATCGCCCTCGGTAACGGCGATGTGCTGCTCTTGGGAGGAACAACACCCACCCGGACCGCTCCGCGCCCGACGATCGTCCGGGCGGACGGCCGTATGGAGCGACTGTCCTGGGGAGGGTTCAAGTGGTGTCCGGGGGCCGGCGGCGGCCTCGCGACGATCGCCTCCGCCCTCCCCGGCGGCGTCGTCAGGCGGGCGGACGGCACGATCGTGCTGAACGACCGCAGGTGCGGCCAGGTGTACGCCTTTAAGCTCCCCGAGCCGCTGAGCGGCACTCCTTTCGGCCGCTAGGAACTGCCTGACGGCCGGTTCTGGTTCACCCCGTTCTCGATCATTCGGATCACGCCGGTACCGTCCAGGGTGTCGGTTTCCGCCGTTCCCCGGCGGAACGGGTGCTCCTTCGTCCAGTGGATGACCACGGCCTTCTGGTCATCGGTCAGCGTGTCCAGCGCGAGCAGCGCATCGATCTCCTTGTTCCCCGTGTGACCACCCTTGGACAAGGCATAGGCGTGGGCGAGGTCGATATAGAGTTGGTCGCCGTACGTCGCATCATGCGCGGTTATCTGCGCCATCTTCTTCTCGAAGTCCTGGTACTTCACCTTGTCCAAGGCCATGTCCGTGCCGATGCTGTACGCGTCCGTGACGCCGGGCACTTTCCCCGCCGGGCTCAACCCGATGCCGGCGCCCACCACGTTGCGCAGTGTGCCCAGGTGCTTTTGGGCATCGTCGAACTCTTTCTGGGTGAGTTTCTCGCTGTTGCTTCTCTCGATCAGATAAGCGGCGATGAGGCTGCCCTCAAGGTAGCCGGACCGGTCGGCGGCCCTCGTGAGGTGGTGGTGCGTCAGCGCCCAGGTGAACAGCCGCTGCCGGTAGATCTGCGCATCGTGAGCCAGTTGCGCCCACACCCTGTCGTCCGCGGCCAACGTCCGCAGGAAGGACTGGACCTCCTGACCGCCGACGTCGGCGTGCACGCGTCCCGTCACTGGATCGGCGCTGGTGAACCCGGTCCCGCTGACGGCGACGTCGCCCTTGGCGAGGACCGGCATGTGCATGCGGATCATCCCGAGAAGGCCGTTGCGCATGCCGGGGCCGAGTTCGGCCGCGTAATGCTCGCTGCGGCTCATCCAGCTCGGCCCCTGGTCCGACCGCGGGAGAACGTCGAACCACGGAATCCAGTCCGGTGGACTGTCCTTCTTGAGGTATTTGCTGACCGCCTCCCGTCCCTTATCGTTCCACCAGGACACGGTTTTGATGATCTCGGCGGCGTTGGTCGCGGCTTCTTCTTCGTGGCCGTTCTGCGGGGTGGTGGCGAGTTGGATGACCGATCCCGCGATCGTGCCGCCG
The DNA here is from genome assembly GCF_005889745.1 of Actinomadura geliboluensis. Lineage (GTDB taxonomy): Bacteria > Actinomycetota > Actinomycetes > Streptosporangiales > Streptosporangiaceae > Spirillospora > Spirillospora geliboluensis. The sequence goes on along the minus strand of NZ_VCKZ01000208.1, from coordinate 13,743 downwards.
TCGGGCCAGTCGGGGGCTACGAGCAGCGAGGCGTAGGTTTCGCCGGTGCCGCGCGTCATCCAGGTGAGGGCCGCGGCCTTTTCGGCGTCCTTGATGGTGAACGCGCTTTCCAGTTTCGTCGCGGCCAAGGTGCGCGCGGCGGTGAGGTCTCGCTGCTGGGAGATGCGGCCGAGGACATTGAGTGCCGGGTCGTAGGCCCTGAGCGTTTTCGGGTCGTCGTCGAGGTCCCAGTCTCGCCACCACTCGTGGTCGGGTTGGTTGACCGGTTGGATGATGGTGGCGACGTCGATCTGCTGCTTTTCGTTGATGACGTAGGACGGGTACTTCTGGCGCCAGCGGAGGGCGGCCCTGCCCAGGTCGGCCAGGATGGCGCTGCTCCATTTGACGTCGGGGGCGCTCAACTTGACCAGCAAAGCCTGGCCGGGCATGTCGTTGCCTGCGGGGCCCAGGGCTTCGGCGGCTACGGGTTCGCCGTCCTTCCTGCGGGAGAGGGCGGCTAAGGCCGTGCCCATGTCGCCGACCGTCTTCTTGTCTTTGGGAGTCAGACCGCTCGTCTTGCTCAGGCGGTGGAGGCGGTAGGCGAGCTTGCCCACGGAGCCCGGTGGGACGTTCGAGAAGAACGTGGCCAGGTAGGCGGTGTTCTTGCTGTTCTCGCGGAGGGTGCGCGCTATCTCGGACATGAGTGCCGGGGTGCCCGCGCCCGGGTGGGTGGTGTGCTTCAGGTAGGCGCGCGCCTGGAGGCGGGCCAGGTCGGTCATCTCCTTGGAGCCGAAGCGTTCCAGGTCGGGGATCTCGATGACCGGGCCCTGGATCAGGGGCGTCGGGCTGACCTCGGTTTCGGCCAGGGCGTACATGATGCGGGTGCGCATGCGGGCCGCCTGGGTGCGGCACCAGGCGGCGGCGTTGTCGCAGGACGTGGTGCTCGGGATGTCGGGGCGGGCCGGGGCCAGGTGGACGCGGATCGCCCTGGCTCGGTGGGGAAGGTCGGCGGCGGCGCGGGTCAGGGCCGTCTCCAGGCGTTCTAAGGCGGACGGGGAGACCGAGGCGACGCCCGGCTTGCCGGCGGGCGGTGTGACGCGGGGGATCTCCGGCGGGGCGAGGGTGAGGGGCACCTGGTTGTGGCGGATGGCGGTGCGTTCGGCGTCCAGCATCAGGCGGTTCAGGGCGCGGTTGTGGCCCTGGAGGTCGGTGGTGAACGCGGCGGCGGAGCCGCCCTGCCAGGTCTGCGGGCCCATGAGACGGGTCACCTCGGACATCGCCGTGGAAATCGCCTGAAGCTCGGCGTGCACGGCGCGGACGTCGATCTTCAGGGCCATGACCGCCTCCTTTGCGTGATGTTGACGTTAGTGAAAGGCGAGGCGCAGCGGGACGGGATCGAACTCTGTGGAAAAAGTTCGCGCGGGGATGTCGAGATCCCGTGGGCGGCTTCGTCCCCGGTGCGGAGGCGGTCAGAATGGGCCGCACGAGCATCCAGGAGAAGACGATGGCGAAGTACCTGCTTCTGAAGCACTACAGCGGCGCGCCGGCGGCGGTGAACGACGTGCCGATGGACAAGTGGACGCCGGAGGAGATCTCGGCGCACGTCCAGTACATGGACGACTTCGCGGCGCGGCTGGAGGAGACCGGGGAGTTCGTCGACGGCCAGGCGCTGTCGCCCGAGGGGACGTGGGTCCGCTACGACGGGGAGGGGCGGCCGCCGGTCACCGACGGGCCGTTCGCCGAGACCAAGGACCTCATCGCCGGCTGGATCGTGATCGACGTCGACTCCTACGAGCGGGCCGTGGAGCTGGCCGGGGAGCTGTCGGCGGCGCCGGGGGCGGGCGGACGGCCGATCCACGAGTGGCTGGAGGTGCGGCCGTTCCTGGCCGCGCCGCCGACCATCACGGAGTGACGTCCATGGACGAGGCTCTGCTGCGGAGCCTCACGCCGAGCGTGCTCGGGATCCTCGTCCGCCGCGGAGCCGACTTCGCGGCGGCCGAGGACGCCGTGCAGGACGCGCTGGTCGAGGCGGTCCGGACGTGGCCGGACGACCCGCCGCGCGACCCGAAGGGCTGGCTGGTCAGCCGGGCCTGGCGGCGGTTCCTCGACGCGACGCGGGCGGACGCGGCGCGGCGCCGGCGGGAGGACCGGGCCGAGGAGGAGCCGCCGCCCGGTCCCGTGACCGCGGTGGACGACACGCTCTGGCTGTACTTTCTGTGCGCGCACCCGTCGTTGACGCCGTCGTCGGCGGTCGCGCTCACGCTGCGTGCGGTGGGCGGGTTGACCACACGCCAGATAGCGCGGGCTTACCTGGTGCCTGAGGCGACCATGGCGCAGCGCATAAGCCGCGCCAAGCGGACGGTGTCGGACGTGCGGTTCGACCGGCCCGCCGATGTCGCCACCGTGCTGCGCGTCCTGTACCTGGTGTTCAACGAGGGCTACTCCGGTGATGTGGACCTGGCGGCGGAGGCCATCCGGCTCACCCGGCAGCTCGCGAGGATGGTCGACCATCCGGAGGCGGCGGGGCTGCTCGCGCTGATGCTGCTCCACCACGCCCGGCGCGCCGCCCGTACCGCGCCGGACGGCAGCCTGGTGCCGCTGGCGGAGCAGGATCGCGGGTTGTGGGACACCGTGCTGATCGCCGAGGGCGTCGAGATCCTCCAGGCGGCGCTCGCGCGGGACCGGCTGGGCGAGTACCAGGCGCAGGCCGCGATCGCTGCGCTGCACGCCGACGCGCTGGTCGCGGAGGAGACCGACTGGGTGCAGATCGTCGAGTGGTACGACGAGCTGGTGAGCCTGACCGGCAGCCCGGTCGTCCGGCTGAACCGGGCGGTGGCGGTCGGGGAGGCGGACGGTCCGCGCGCCGGGCTGGCGGCGCTCGCGGAACTGGACGATTCCCTGCCCCGCTACACGGCGGCCGCCGCCTACCTGCACGAGCGCGACGGCGACCTGGAGACGGCGGCGCGGCTGTACGCGGAGGCGGCGCGGAAGGCGCCCGACCTCGCCGAGCGCGACCATCTGACGCGCCAGGCCGCCCGTCTCAACTCCCGCCGGTGAGGGTCACTCGCGGGACAGGGCGCGGGTGGCGCCGGCGGCGACGGTCAGGCCGAGGATCAGTCCGGCGGCGACGATGAGGTTCGCGATCCACTGGTAGACGCCCTTCGGGGCGAACTCGATCTCCTGGCCGAGGCTGCCGATCGGCAGCAGCAGGTCCAGCGTGTAGAAGAACGCGTTGAAGTGCGGCTTGTGGCCGTCGTCCAGGACGTCGGGCTTGTGGAGGGAGAAGACGATCGTGCCGAAGGCGAGCAGGCCGACGAGCCAGCTCGCGGCGCGGAACGGGCGGTAGCCGTAGCCGACGAGGACGTCCTGCAGCCAGCCGACGATCTTGCGGGGGACGCCCTGGGTCTGGCGGCGGTCGCGGGCCTTGGCGAGCAGCACGGAGCGGCCGTCGGCGTCCAGCCCGAGGGCGCGGTAGGTCTGGGCGAGGCGCTCGTAGGGCTGCGGTGCGTAGCCGTCGGAGTCGCGGCGCAGCCAGGCCAGGCGCTCGCGGGCGGTGAGCGGCGGTTCGAGGGTCTCGTACTGGAGGCCGTCGAGCTGCAGGCGGTCCGGCCAGGACGCGGCGTCGTCCCGGAGCAGGTTGATGCGGGCGTAGGACAGGTCCGTGGTGCCCTGGACGGGCTCGGCGGTGCGCAGCAGCAGCTCCTCGGCCTGGACGCGCTGCAGGCTCAGCGCCGTCCCCTCGTGGCGGAGCCGGGCGCCGCGGAGGCTGAGCTGGCCGGTGACGCGGGCGCCGGAGAAGCTGACGGCGCCGACGGAGGTGAAGCCGTCCGAGCAGTAGACGTCGGTCTCGACGGCGAGGTCGTCGGCGTTGAGCGCGGTGCGCTCCGGCGCGGACAGGTTCGCGCCGACGAACGACAGGTACCCGCCGACGCGGGCGCCGCGCAGCCGCACCTCGCCCTCGGCGGCGAACCCGCCGTCGCAGAACACGTTCGCGGCGACGTCCAGGCGGCTCGCGTACAGGGCGACGCCGGTCGGGTTGTAGAGCCGCGCGCCCCGGAAGATCAGCTGCCCGCCGATCCGGGCGCCGGGCAGCCGGACCTCGCCGTTGGCGACGAAGCCCTGGTCGCAGTACACGTTCGCCTCGACGGCGAGCCGGTCGGCGAGCAGCGCGTCCCCGCCCGGGTTCGTCAGCTGGACGCCCGACATGTTCAGGATGCCGGTGATGTTCGCGCCGTCCAGCCAGAGGCCGCCGTTGATCCGGCTGCCCTCCAGCCACAGGTGGCCGTCCACCCGGGTGCCGGACGCGACCAGGCCGGGCAGCCGGCAGCGCATCAGGTGGACGCTGTTCATGCTCGCCCAGTACAGGTGCGGCGCCTCGTCGAACGAGCACCCGGTGAGCGCCAGCGGGACGGTGACCTCGGCGTGCCCGAGGTTCAGCGACCCGGTGACGCGGGCGCCGGTCAGCCGGACGGCGGCGACCTGCCCCGGCTCGGGCTCCACGGCGCCGACGAGGAGGGCGACCAGGACCTCCGCCCTCACCACCCGGTCGTGTCCCCACCGGTCGGACTGCCCGACGTCGTCGAACGCCGGATCGCCGGACGACAGGTCGACCGCCTCCCCCTTCGGGAAGGCCTTCCACAGGCGGCGCTCGGAGGGGGTGAGGTCCTCGATGTTCATCGGACGGCTCCGGGGGTGCGGACGGGTCGTGGACTGCCATGGTGCCGTACGCTTCAGATCGTCAGGAAAAGCGCAGATCAGTGAGGGGGCGGTCGTGGCGCGTGTCGTCGTGGACGTCATGCTCAAGCCGGAGATCCTCGACCCGCAGGGCCAGGCGATCGCCCGGAAGCTGCCGCAGCTGGGATACGAGGGCGTCGTCGCCGTCCGGCAGGGCAAGCGGTTCGAGGTGGAGCTGGAGGGGGACGCCGACGAGGCGGCCCTGGAGCGGGTCGGCAAGATCGCCGAGACGCTGCTGGCCAACCCGGTGATCGAGAACTACGAGGTTCACGTTCTGTAACCGGCCCGGTCCGGGTCACGGGCGTCCTACCGCCCTGGAAAGACCCGCCAGTATGGCGATTACGGAAGATACCGCCGGGGAAGTGTTAGCTGCGTCGAGTCGTCGAGCACGCTCCGGGGTCGGGGGAACGATCGGGAAGCCCGGGGCATGACACGAGGTGACCGGGTGGACATGAGGTTCTCGCTCGCGCTGCCGCGCGACGCGCTGAGCATCCCGGTGATCAGGCGTGTGCTGGGGGACGCCTTGCGCGGGCTCGGCGTCGCCGAGGACTGCGTCGACGACATGCTCGTCGCCGCCTCCGAGGCGTGCACGAACGTCGTCCAGCACGCCCGCGCGACCGGCGAGTACGAGGTCACCGGGCACGTGGACGACGGCGAGTGCATGCTCAAGGTCATGGACTGGGGCCGCGGCCCGCGGCCCGCCCCGGTCGACCGGGGCGCGTTGAGCGAGTCCGGCCGCGGGCTTAAAATCATGCGGGCGCTGGTGGACGAACTGGACATCGACTCCTCGCCCGACGCAGGCACCGTCGTTCACCTGCGGAAGCGGCTGACCTGGAGCGACGGGGCCCTGGTCCGCCGCCTCGACGCCGGACTCATGCACAACGCCGGGTAGATTAGTGGCGCGCGGGGGGTATGCGACGCGCGCAGCGGGGTGATCGGCGGAGGAGATCCCGACCGTCCCGGCCGCACCTCATTTCGGAGGAACAGAACAGATGGACGCTGCCCGGGTAGGCATCATCACCTTCCCCGGTTCTCTGGACGACAAGGACGCCGCACGCGCCGTCCGGCTGTCCGGCGCCGAGCCGGTCGCGCTGTGGCACGGCGACCACGACCTGCAGGGCGTGGACGCCGTCGTGCTGCCCGGCGGGTTCTCCTACGGGGACTACCTGCGGGCGGGCGCGATCGCCCGGTTCGCACCGCTGATGACCGAGCTGGTGGCCGCCGCGAACGCGGGCCTGCCCGTCCTCGGCATCTGCAACGGCTTCCAGGTGTTGTGCGAATCACATCTGCTGCCGGGGGCGCTGCTGCCGAACGCGGGGCTGCACTTCGTCTGCCGCGACCAGCGGCTCCGGGTCGAGAACGCCGACACCGCCTGGACCAGCGAGTACAGCGAGGGCCAGGAGCTGGTGATCCCGATCAAGAACCGGGACGGCCGGTACACCGCCGACCGGGAGACGCTGATCGAACTGGCCGACACCGGCCGGATCGTCGCCCGGTACGTCGACCTGAACCCCAACGGCTCCCTCGACGACATCGCCGGCATCTGCAACGAGGCCGGCAACGTGGTCGGCCTCATGCCCCACCCCGAGCATGCCGTGGAGTCCCTGACCGGCCCGTCCACCGACGGGCTCGGCTTCTTCACCTCGATCGTCAAGAGACTGGTCAACGCATGAGTGAGCAACGGCCCCACGCGTCCGGGCGAGCGACCCGCAACGCGTCCGACGAGCCCTCGATGGAGTGGCTCGGCGAGCTCAAGTCCGACGCGGACGACCCCGAGCTCCAGCCCGTCAACCCCGCGGTGACCCAGGGCTTCAAGGCCATCATCGAGGAGGACCGGCACGCGGCCCCGGCCGGCCGCCCGGTCCAGGACCCGGCCGTCCAGGCGTCCCCGCCCGCCGGCGGCCTGCCGCAGGACGGCGAGCAGCCGCCGCCGCCCATGGCGCCGCCCGCCGGCCCCGCGCAGGGGCCCGAGCAGGAGTTCGCCCGAGCGCTGGAGGAGGAGCGCGCCGCCGGTGACCCCTCGGTCACCGTGGTCGACCCCTCGACCACCGCGGGCGACCCGTCCCTGACCATGCCCGACCTGAGCGCGTTCGCCGCGCCCCGCCCGCCGGCGGCGCCCGGCGGCTCCGGCACCGGCCCCCAGCCCGCCGTGGGCACCGGCACCGGGCCTCAGCCCGCCGTGGGCACCGGCACCGGCCCGCAGCCCGCCGTCGGGACCGGGACCGGCCCGCAGCCGGCCGTCAGGCCAGGCACGGCGCCGCAGCCGATCGTCGACCTCAACTCGGGCCCGCTGGCGCGCCCCGAGGGCCCCGGCACGGGCCCGCAGCCCGCCGTGGGCACCGGCACGGCGCCGCAGCCGATCGTCGGTACGGGGACGGGCCCGCAGCCCGCGATCGGTACCGGGACGGGCCCGCAGCCCGCGATCCCGAGCAGCGGCCCGCAGCCGATCGTCGACCTCAACTCGGGCCCGCTGGCGCGCCCTGAGGGCCCCGGCACGGGCCCGCAGCCCGCCGTGGGCACGGGCACCGGCCCGCAGCCCGCCGTGGGCACCGGCACTGGCCCGCAGCCCGCCGTGAACTTGAACACCGGCCCGCTGGTGCCCGTCCGCTCCGAAGGCCCCGGAACGGGCCCGCAGCCGCGCATCGGCACCGGCCCGCAGCCCGCCGTGGGCACGGGCACCGGCCCGCAGCCCGCGATCGGCTCGGGCACGGGTCCGCAGCCCGCCGTGGGCCGTGGGACGGGGCCGCAACCGGCCATCGGCACGGGCACCGGCCCGCAGCCGGCCATCGGCCGCGGCACGGGTCCGCAGCCCGCCCTCGGCCGGGGCACAGGCCCGCAGCCCGCGATCGCGGGGGCCGTCCCCGTCGACCACGGCACGGACACCGTGGCCATCGCCGCCGCGACCCCCGAGCGTCCGCAGCCGTACGCCGAGCTGGGGATGAACGAGGAGGAGTACCGGCGCGTCCGGCACATCCTCGGGCGCCGTCCCACGTCGGCGGAGCTGGCGATCTACTCGGTCATGTGGAGCGAGCACTGCTCCTACAAGAGCTCCAAGGTGCACCTGCGTCAGTTCGGCGACAAGGCACCGAAGACCGACAAGCTCCTGGTCGGCATGGGGGAGAACGCCGGTGTCGTCGACATCGGCCAGGGCTGGGCGGTCACCTTCAAGGTGGAGTCGCACAACCACCCGTCCTACGTGGAGCCGTACCAGGGCGCCGCTACGGGCGTCGGCGGCATCGTCCGCGACATCATGTCGATGGGCGCCCGCCCCATCGCCGTCATGGACTCGCTGCGCTTCGGCCCGGCAGAGGCCCCTGACACCCAGCGCGTCCTGCCCGGCGTTGTGGCCGGTGTGGGCGGCTACGGGAACTCCCTGGGCCTGCCCAACATCGGCGGTGAGACGGTCTTCGACGCCTGCTACGAGCAGAACCCGCTCGTGAACGCCCTGTGCGTCGGCGTGATGAAGCACGAGGACATCAAGCGCGCCGTGGCCCCCGGCCCCGGCAACCAGGTGATCCTGTTCGGCGCCCTGACCGGGCCGGACGGCATCGGCGGCGCGTCTGTCCTCGCCTCGGCGACGTTCGACGAGGAGTCGCACCAGAAGCGGCCGTCGGTCCAGGTGGGCGACCCCTTCATGGAGAAGCTGCTCATCGAGTGCTGCCTGGAGCTGTTCCGCGAGGACCTCGTGGTCGGCATCCAGGACCTCGGCGCCGCGGGCGTGTCCTGCGCGACGACGGAGCTGGCCGCGGCCGGCACCGGCGGCATGCACGTCGACCTCGACGCCGTCCCGCTCCGCGACCAGACGCTCCGCCCTGAGGAGATCCTCATGAGCGAGTCGCAGGAGCGCATGATGGCGGTCGTGTCGCCCGACAAGGTCGACCGCTTCATGGAGATCTGCGGCCGCTGGGAGATCCCGGCCACCGTCATCGGCCAGGTCACCGACACCCGCCGCCTCGTCATGACGTGGCGCGGCGAGACGATCGTCGACCTCCCGCCGGTCACGGCCGCCGACGAGGGCCCCGTCTACAACCGCCCGTACGAGCCCCCGCACGACCTGGGGGCCCTGCAGGCCGACACCCCGGGCCGTCTTACGCGTCCCTCCACGGGCGACGAGCTGCGCCGGACGGTGCTGTGGCTGGCCGGGTCCCCGAACCTCGCCAGCAAGACGTGGGTGACGTCGCAGTACGACCGGTACGTCCTCGGCAACACCGTCTCGGCGATGCCGGAGAACGCGGGCGTGGTCCGCATCGACGACGAGTCGGGGCTGGGCATCGCGCTGTCCCTGGACGGCAACGGCCGCTACACGCGCCTCGACCCGTACTCGGGCGCGCAGCTCGCGCTCAGCGAGGCGTACCGCAACGTCGCCGCCACCGGCGCGCGTCCCCTGGCCGTCACGAACTGCCTCAACTTCGGCTCCCCGGAGGACCCGGGCGTCATGTGGCAGTTCGCGCGCGCCGTGGAGGGCCTCGCGGACGGCTGCCAGTACCTGGGCATCCCGGTCACCGGCGGCAACGTCAGCTTCTACAACCAGACGGGCGACACCCCGATCAACCCGACCCCGGTGATCGGCGTCCTCGGCGTCCACGACGACGTCCGCCGCCGGGTGAACATGTCGCTGACCACCGACGGCGCCACGATCGCGCTGCTCGGCGAGACCCGCGAGGAGTTCGGCGGCTCGGAATGGGCGCACGTCGTCTACGGTCACCTGGGCGGCCTGCCGCCGCTGGTCGACCTGAAGGCGGAGGCGGCGCTGGCGTCCGTCATGGTCGCCGCCATCCGGGACGGCCTGATCACGGCGGCGCACGACCTGTCGGACGGCGGCCTGTCGCAGACCCTCGTCGAGTCGTGCCTGCGCGGCGGCCTCGGCGCCCGCATCACGCTGCCCGGCGACCCGTTCGTGTCGCTGTTCAGCGAGTCGGTTGCCCGCGCGATGCTGGTGGTCCGGCCGGGCGCCGAGGCGCGCCTGGCGGCCCTGTGCGAGTCGGCGGGCGTCCCGGTCACGCAGATCGGCGTGGCGGGCGGCGACTCCCTCCACGTGACCGGACGCGGCCCGGAGGGCGACCAGCAGGAGCTGTTCAGCATCGGCCTGTCGGAGCTCCGCGAGGCGCACGAGCGCATGCTCCCGAGCTACGCCGACTGACGAAGTTCTGATCGACAAAGGGGCGTCCCGCCAAGGGGCGCCCCTTCTCACTACCAGGGGTGCCCTCTGCCTCCCGCCCGCCCGCGTCTAGCCTGAGACTGCAACCGGTCTACGGGGAGGCACGGGTGGGTACCAAGCGCTGGTCCGAACTCAGTCGGCGGGAACGCTCGTTCATCGCGGGCGCCACGACGGTGCAACTGTCGCTCTCGGCGGCGGCACTGGTCGACCTGCAGCGCCGTCCGAGCGAGCAGGTCAAGGGACCGAAGCGCCTCTGGCGGATGCTCGCCTTCGTCAACTTCGTCGGCCCGATCGCCTACTTCCTCTTCGGCCGCAGAAAGTAACCGCGCGGAACATCTCGACTAGTGGATATTCATCGTCAGATGCAATATCCACTAGTTCTAGAAGACCGAGATGTGGACGTGGTCGTAGTGGTTGGCGGTTACGCCGCCGCGGTTCTCCATCGTGCGCCAGCCGGGGCTGCGCATGTCGTAGATGCGCTGGCGCCAGATGACGTACTTGATGCCGAGGGCGCTGGCGTGGGAGATGGCGTACTGGGCCGTCTGGTCGCCGAGTGACTGGGCGCTGCCGGAGGCCATCGCGCCGCCGGTGGTGACCATGAAGTCGCAGGCGTGGCCGGTGCCGTGGTCCTGCGGGTCGGCGGTGTGGCGGACGCAGCCGATCGTGGGGAAGGGCCCGAACTCCACGTCGAGGGTGTTCTTCACCTTCAGCATGCGGGGCGTGACGCCGCCCATGCCGACGCTCGGCGACTCGGGCTTGTACTTCTTCACGAGGTTCTTGATCTGGGCCTTGCGGTTCTTGAGGTCCTGCAGTTCCTTCTTCAGCTCCGTCATCTTCTGCTGCGCCTGCTTGCGGGCGGCGAGCTGGTCGTCGACGAGCTTCTGGATCTGCGCGACCTTCGCGGCCTTGTTCTGCGCGAGGTGGCTGACCAGGGTGGCGTTGCTGAGGAGGTCGGTCGGGTTCGCGTCGGTGACGAAGGTGACGGTCGGGTCCTGGCCGCCGGTCATGTACTGGGTGGCCGCGAGCTGGGCGACGAGGTTGCGCGCCTCGACGAGGTCCTTCTGCAGGGCGTTGGACTTGCTCAGCGCCTTCTGGGCGGCGTACTGGGCGTCCCGCAGCTTGGCGAGGTCGCCGCCGTACTCCCTGTCGAGCTGCGCGATCTGGCGGTTCAGCTTGGCGAACTTGGCGCTGTCGCCCGGATCCATGGGGACGGCCGCGGGGGGTGCCGCCACCGCCGACGGAGTCGCGGTGCCGAGCAGCGGCAGTGCCGTGGCGATGGCCACGAGAGCCGCGGCGGCGCGTCGTCCACCTCGCCGGCGGGCGGTGGGCCGACATGTGGAGGCGGGGGTCTCCACGTGTTCTCCTCTCGTCATGGCCGTAGGTACGGAGGTCCGGTGGCCCGAAGGTCAATGAAAGCTAAAGAACCGTCCAGCCTCGCCAAGGGTAGACCCAAGGGCCCGGTGGGACGGCGCGTACGCGCGAAGCCCGGCTCCCTTGCTGGGAGCCGGGCCATCCTACGTGACCGGACTCACAGCTTGCCCTTGTAGAGCAGCCGATTGGGCTGCGACCGCAGCTTCTTGAGACTGTGCGTGGAGTTGTCGTTCAGCCACTTCTGCACCTGCGGGAAAGTCGCCTTCTTATGCGTGGACAGGTAGAGGGCCGCCACGCCGCTGACGTAGGGGGCGGCCATGGACGTTCCGCTGGCCTTCTTCAGGCCGCCGCCAGGCCAGGTGGACCAGATGCCGTAACCGGGGGCGTTGATGTCGACGCACTTGCCCCAGTTGGAGAACGCGGCGCGGTTGTCGTAAACGGTGGTCGCGCCGACCGTCATGACCCATCCGGCGCCGGACGGGGAGAAGTTGCAGGCGTCCTTGTTGTCGTTGCCTGCGGCCACGGACACGAACACCCCGGACTTGGACAGGTTCATCACGGCGGTGTTGAGCGCCGAGGACTTCGGTCCGCCGAGGGACAGGTTCGCCACGGCCGGCTTGGCGGCATGGGTGCGCAGCCACTGGACGGCGGCGACGACGTCCGACATCGAGCCGGAGCCGTTGCAGTCGAGGACGCGCAGTGCCCGTAGCTTGACCGACTTGGCGGCGCCCGTGGTCTTGGCCCCGATGATGCCTGCGACGTGGGTGCCGTGGCCGTTGCAGTCGCTTCCGTTGCCGCCGAACCTGCTCGCCGTCCAGGCGACGGAGGCGCGGCCTCCGAACTCCTTGTGCCGGACGTCGATGCCGGTGTCGATGACGTAGGCGTTCACGCCGCTGCCGGACGATGTGTAGGAGTAGGTCTTGGAGAGCTTCCTGGACCGCTGGTCGATCCGGTCGAGGCCCCAGGGCAGCGGTGAGCGCTGGGTGGTGGTGGCCCGGACGACCTGGTCCTGCTCGATCGCGGCGACGCGGTGGTCGCGGCGCAGCTTGTCCAGCTGGTCGCCCGTCAGCTTGGCGGCGAAGCCGTTCAGCACGCCGTCGAAGCGCTTGACGCCGGACGCCCTGACGTTCTTCGCGGCGGTGTCGGTGGACGCTCCGGGCTTCAGCGTGACGATGTACTGGCCGGGCACCGGGGTGCCCTCGGCCGCCGTCACCCGCACCAGGGACGCGGAGTCGCCGGCGAACGCGGGGAGCGCCGCGGCGGCGGCGAGGCTCGTCGCGACCGCGCCGGCCAACAGCAGCCTTCGGTGGACAGCCCGCACGGCCTCTCCTTCTGCCGGGGGACCGCGAGCGGCGGGCCCCGCCAACAAGGCCGATGATCTCGACCGAGGGGAACCCTAGCGGAACTGTCCTGATAAGAGACGACAAACTGACTGTATTGCCGGATATGGGGTCCTATGTCCGCCGGTCAGCCGCGGTTGAGCCGGCCGCCGTAGGCGAGCTTCGTGCCCGGCTTGCTCCACGTGTACTGCAGGGTCCCGTCCGGCTGGCGGGTGATCTCGACGACCCCGCTCGTGCACGGCTTGCCGATGGCCAGGTTCATCTTCAGCGCGCTTTCGGTGCCCCTGGCCAATGTGAGCGTGCCGTTGCACCCCTCACGCGGATACACCGCTTGGGCCGTGGTGCCGCCTGTCTGGAACGTGACCTCCACTGGGAAGGAGACATTGCGGTTGGTGTTGACCACAGTCCCCTTCCAGGTGCCCGCAAAGGACGACGGGATCGTTGTCACCGGACGGTTGTTGGACGCGTTGGCGCTGTCCGGAGGCGGCCCATCGTCGCCCTTGAGTTGGGGCCACAGCACCAGCGCGATGATGGCGATGCCGACGCTGACGCCGATGAACAGCGAAAGGGCGAGCCCGAGCACATGGTTGCTGGGGCGGCGCATGCGCGCGAGGGAGGACAGCGGTGAGGAACGATGCCCGCCGCCGTCGCGCCCATGGCCGAGCCCGGGGATGAGGTTCCCCGCCGTGTCGCCGCCGGTGGGCGGGTGGTCGTACATGCCGACCGCGTCGAACGTCGCCGTCGGGTCCGGAGCCACCGCGTCGAACGCGGCCGTCGGGTCGGCGGCGACCGGATCGAACCTCGTGGTCTCGTCCGACCGGGGGTGCTCCTCCCGCTGGGCGGAGCCGGCCGGACGGTCCAGGCCGACGGCGCCGAACATCGCGGTCGCCTCGAAGGCCGCCGGGTCCAGGTCGGCCAGGGGCGGCGGCTCGGGTGCGGGCTCCGGGTCGCGGCGGGCCTTGCGGGTGCGCGAGAGCTTGCCGAGGAGGGGAAGGGACGGCGACGCCCCCTCCTGAGGCGGACCGGACGGCCCTGGTGGACCGAAAGGCCGGCAGCGGGCCTCATCTACCAGGGCGAGTCCGGCGGGCTGAACGAGGCGACGTCCGACATCATGGCCACCAACGGAGACTGAGGTGCTGGCGCTGCTGGACGAGCGCGCAG
>NZ_VCKZ01000020.1 GCF_005889745.1 Actinomadura geliboluensis | reverse complement strand
GGGCGGGGTCCTCCGGGAGGTCGTCAGCGGACGGTGGCGTGGTCACGGCGGAACGGTAGCCGGGGCCTCCGACAAAAGCGTCATTTCCGGCGTATGTCGATCAACTTGTGATCAAGCCTCCGGATGGCCGGGACGCCGCCCCGGCCATCCGTCCGGTCAGGCGAGCGGCGGCTGCGGCTCGTCGTTCTCCGCGCTGATCACCTGCATGACCGCGTTGATCAGCGCCAGATGGGTGAACGCCTGCGGGAAGTTGCCGAGGTGCCGGCCCGTGTGCGGGTCGATCTCCTCGGCGTACAGCTGCAGCGGGCTCGCGTACGACAGCAGCTTCTCGCACAGCGCGCGGGCCCGCTCCAGCTCGCCGATCATCACCAGCGTGCTGACCAGCCAGAACGAGCAGATCGTGAACGTGCCCTCATCGGACTCGAACCCGTCGTCGGTCTCCCCGGCCCGGTAGCGCAGGACGAGGTCGTCCTCCGACAGTTCGTCGGCGATGGCGAGCACGGTCTCGCGGACCCGCTTGTCGTCGGCGGGCAGGAACCCGAGCAGCGGGATCAGCAGCGCCGAGGCGTCCAGCGCCGTCGCGCCGTAGTGCGCGGTGAACACGCCGCGCTCGTCCAGCGCGTTCGCGAGCACGTCCGCGTGGATCTCGTCGGCGGCGGCCTGCCAGCGGCGCGCCCGGTCCTGGTCGCCGCGGATCCGGGCGAGCCGGGCGCCGCGCTCGGCCGCCACCCAGCAGAAGACCTTCGAGGAGGTGAAGTGCTGCGGCTCGCCGCGCACCTCCCACATCCCGCAGTCGGGGGTGCGCCAGTTGGCGAGCGCGTCCTCCACCTGCTTGATGATGATCTTCCAGAGCCGGTCGTCGAGCCGGTCCCGCTTGCGCACGAACAGGTAGATGGAGCCGATGATCGCGCCCCACACGTCGTGCTGCGCCTGCATGTACGCCTCGTTGCCGATGCGCACGGGACGGGCGTTGCCGTACCCGGTGAGGTGCTCCAGCGTGGACTCCGGCAGCTCCTCCCGCCCGTCCAGGCCGTACATGATCTGCAGCTTGCCCTCGGCCGCCTCGGCGACGTCGGTGATGAAGTAGAAGAAGTCGTTGGCCTCCCAGTCGTAGCCGAGCGTGTAGAACGCCCACAGCGCCATCGTGGAGTCGCGGATCCAGGTGTAGCGGTAGTCCCAGTTCCGGTCGCCGCCCGGCGTCTCCGGCAGCGACGTCGTCGCCGCCGCCGCGACCGCGCCCGACGGCGCGAACGTCAGGCCCTTCAGCGTCAGCGCGCTGCGCTGCAGGTGGCTGCGCCACGGGTGGTCGGGGAAGCGGCCCCGGTCCAGCCAGTGCTGCCAGTGGTGGACGGTCCAGACGAGCCGCTCCTGCGCCTCCTCCCACGACGACGGCGCCGCGTGCTCGCTCCACGACAGCGCCACGAAGCGGGACTCGCCCTGCTTCAGCAGCGTCCGGGACGTGGCGAGCGACCCCTCGAACCCGACGTTCATGTCGGTGGTGAGCCGCAGCCCGATCCCGTTGCCGCGCGCGACCGCCTCGTGGTACCCGGCGCCGGTGTGCTCCCAGCGGGCGGGCGTCTGCCCGTAGTCGAACACCGGCATGCAGTCGAGCCGTACCTGGACCTGCCCGTTCACGCACCGCACCATCCGCAGCAGGACGTGGTCGGCGTCGTAGTCGGTGGGGGCCCTGCGGTGCGTGTGGGACCGCTCCGTCTCGTGGTGCCACGGGCCCATCAGCAGGGCGTCCGTCACCACCAGCCAGCCCCCGTGCACCCACCAGGTGGTCTCCATCACCATGGTGCCGGGGATGTACCGCTGCGCGGCGGGCACCTCGACGCCCGCCGGGCCGACCCGGAAGTACCCGGCGTCGCGGTCCAGGATCGACCCGAACACGCTCGGCGAGTCCATCTTCGGCAGGCACATCCACTCGATGTTCCCGCTCGGCGCCACCAGTGCGGTCGTCTCGCAGTCCGACAGGAACCCGAAATCGGCGATGGGGGCGAACGGATCTCCCGCCCGGCCGCCGGCGACCTTCGGCCTCACCTGGACCTCCCGCCAAATCCTTGGACTTTGGCCTGGGGAGGAACCTGGCCTCCTTCAGGGCTGCCCCGATGGAACCGGGACGGCCCCGAGTGGACGGGGTTCATGAACCGCTCCTTCCGAAAACGCTTATCGATCATGGGCCCCTGCAATACGGTTCGAACATGCGTACGGCATACAAGGTGCGGGTCTACCCCACACCTGAACAAGCGGCGGTGCTGAACCGCACGTTCGGGTGCGTGCGCAAGGTTTGGAACGAGGTCCTGGAATGGCGCACCAAACGCTACTGGGCCGAGCAGACCACAACCTCCTACGCTCAGACCGACCGGTACCTGACAGAGCTGAAACGCGACCCCGAGTTCGTGTTCCTGTGCGAGGTCTCCTCGGTCCCGCTCCAGCAGACGCTGCGGCATCAGTACACGGCGTTCGTGAACTTCTTGGCCGGACGGGCCCGCCATCCGAGGTTCAAGTCTCGTGTAGGCCGCCAATCGGCGGCCTACACTCGGTCGGCGTTCCGGTACCAGGACGGCGAGTTGCGGCTCGCGAAGATGTCCGGGCCACTGCGGTTCGTATGGTCCTGGGACGACATCGACCCCGCCACGATTGATCCGACCACGGTAACGGTGTCTCGTGACCCGGACGGCATGTGGCACGCGTCGTTCGCCGTCGCCGCCCACGCCCCCGAACCGCTGAAGACGGCCGGTACCCGAGTCGGGCTCGACCTGGGCATCAACGACTTCGCCGTGACGAGTGACGGGGAACGCATCGCCAACCCTCGTCACCTGGAGCGCAAGCAGCGGAACCTGGCCCGGTACCAGCGGCGCGCGGCCCGCAAGCGCAGGGGCAGCGCCAACCGCAAGAAGGCCGCGCGAAAGGTCGCTGCAGGCCACGGCAAGGTCCAGCGCGCGCGAGAGGACTTCCTGCACAAGACCACCACCGAACTCGCACGTCGCTACGACGTGATCGTGGTCGAAGACCTCCATGTCGCAGGTATGGTCCGTAACCATCGACTCGCCAACCGCATCTCCGACTGCGGCTGGGGCACCTTCCGCGCTCTGCTCGAGTACAAGACAGCTCGGTGGGGACGTCGGCTCGTGGTCATCGACCGCTGGTTCCCCAGTTCCAAGATGTGCTCTCAATGCGGGCACCTGCTCGCCCGGTTGAGCCTTTCCACTCGGCACTGGACGTGCCCCGATTGCGGCACCCGGCATGACCGGGACGCCAACGCCGCCAAGAACATTCTGGCCGAAGGACTTTCGGTGTCGGCCTGTGGAGCTGATGTGAGACGGGCCGGGACATCCCGGACGCGGTCGGCGGCGAAGCAGGAAGCCCCCCGGAGCGATCCGGGTCGCGCAGGCGGCGGACGGCCGTAGGCCGCACGGGGGTCCCCCGGCTTCGGCTTGGGGACTAGTCAAAACCTCACCTCCTTGATCCATCATTCCCGCTTCCGAGCGATGGGCGCCCAAGGCCGCGCGACCCTCTCCCCGGCCGGGCGAGGAGTCGGGGTGTGGCGCTGGTCTCGCCATTGGAATAGACCATTATCTGCGGTCTGAGCTGCGAAAACTCCCTCCGGCGCACCGGGCGCCGAGGAACCGCGGCGGGCGCGGGTACAGTCCCCGCAAACAGGGCAGCGGACCCGCTTCTGCCTGGGGGAACGCGACGGCGCGCACCCCCGGCGCGGCGGGCCCGGACCTGCCACTGGGTGGAACCGGAGCGAGAAGGAGCTCCCCGTGCCGAAGTTCGTGTACGACTTCACTGAGGGCAACAAGGACCTCAAGGATCTGCTGGGCGGCAAGGGCGCCAACCTGGCCGAGATGACCAACCTCGGACTGCCCGTGCCCCCCGGGTTCACGATCACCACCGAGGCCTGCCGGCACTACCTCGAGCACGGGAACCTGCCCGAGGGACTGGCGGACGAGGTGAACGCGCACCTCGCCGGCCTCGAGTCCGCGATGGGCAAGAAGCTCGGCCAGAGCGACGACCCGCTGCTGGTCAGCGTGCGGTCGGGCGCCAAGTTCAGCATGCCGGGAATGATGGAGACCGTCCTCAACGTGGGGCTGAACGACGAGTCCGTGCACGGGCTCGCCGCCCAGGCGGGCGACGAGCGGTTCGCGTGGGACTCCTACCGGCGGCTGATCCAGATGTTCGGCAAGACCGTGCTGGACATCGACGGCGACCTGTTCGAGGAGGCCATCGAGGACGCCAAGCGCGAGCGCGGCAGCGACAACGACGCCGACCTCACCGCCGCCGACTTCGAGGCGCTCGTCGGCCGGTTCAAGGCGATCGTGCGCGAGCAGGCCGGGCGGGACTTCCCGACCGACCCGCGCGAGCAGATGGACCTCGCCGTCAAGGCGGTGTTCGACTCCTGGAACGCCGACCGCGCGATCCTGTACCGGCGGCAGGAGCGCATCCCCGTCGACCTCGGCACCGCCGTGAACATCTGCTCGATGGTCTTCGGCAACATGGGCCTGGACTCCGGTACGGGCGTGGCGTTCACCCGCGACCCCGCGTCCGGCCAGCAGGGCATCTACGGCGACTACCTGCAGAACGCGCAGGGCGAGGACGTCGTCGCCGGCATCCGCAACACGGTGCCGCTGACGGAGCTGGAGCGCATCGACAAGGCGTCCTACGACCGGCTCCTGCAGATCATGGAGACGCTGGAGAACCACTACCGCGACATGTGCGACATCGAGTTCACGATCGAGCGCGGGAAGCTGTGGATGCTGCAGACCCGGGTCGGCAAGCGGACCGCCGCCGCGGCGTTCCGCATCGCCTGCCAGCTGCTCGACCAGGGGCTCATCGACGTGGACGAGGCCGCCCGCCGCGTCACCGGCGACCAGCTCGCGCAGCTGATGTTCCCCCGGTTCGCGAGCCGGGTGGACGGCGTCCAGAAACTGACCAAGGGCATGAACGCCTCGCCGGGCGCGGCCGTCGGCAAGGCCGTGTTCAGCTCCGCCCGCGCCGTGGAGCTGGCCGACCGGGGCGAGGACGTGATCCTCGTGCGCCGCGAGACCAACCCCGACGACCTCGCCGGCATGGTCGCCGCGAAAGGCGTGCTGACCTCGCGCGGCGGCAAGACCTCGCACGCCGCCGTCGTCGCCCGCGGCATGGGCAAGACCTGCGTGTGCGGCGCCGAGGAGCTGGACGTCGACGTCAAGAACGGCCACTTCACCGCCCCCGGCGGCGTGACCGTGTCCGAGGGCGACGTCATCTCGATCGACGGGTCGTCCGGCGACGTCTACCTCGGCGAGGTGCCCGTGGAGGACTCGCCCGTCGTCCGGTACTTCGAGGGCGAGCTGGCGCCCGACGGCGACGACCTCGTCACGGCCGTCGACCGCGTGATGAGGCACGCCGACGCGCGCGCCGCGCTGAAGGTCCGCGCGAACTCCGACAACCCGGAGGACTCGGCGCGGGCCCGCCGGTTCGGCGCCGCCGGCATCGGGCTGTGCCGCACCGAGCACATGTTCCTCGGCGACCGGCGGCAGCTGATCGAGGAGCTCGTGCTCGCCGCGGACGACGCCGAGCGGCAGGCCGCGCTGGACGCCCTGGAGCCGCTGCAGCGCGGCGACTTCGAGGGCATCTTCGCGGCCATGGACGGGCTGCCCGTCACGATCCGCCTCATCGACCCGCCCCTGCACGAGTTCCTCCCCGACATCACCGAGCTGTCGGTCAGGGTCGCGCTCGCGGGCGAGGACGCGGACCCCAAGGACCGGAGACTGCTCGAGGCGGTCAACCGACTGCACGAGCAGAACCCTATGCTCGGACTGCGCGGCGTGCGGCTCGGTTTGGTGATTCCCGGCCTGTTCGCCATGCAGGTGCGCGCGATCGCCGAGGCCGCGGCGGCGCGCCGCCGCGCGGGCGGCGACCCGCGCCCGGAGATCATGATCCCGCTCGTCGGCGCGGTGCAGGAGCTGGAGGCCGTCCGCGACGAGGCCCGCGGCATCCTCGCGCAGGTGCGGGAGGCCACCGGCGTGGACGTCCCGGCGCTGGTCGGCACCATGATCGAGCTGCCGCGGGCGGCGCTGACCGCCGGGCAGATCGCCGAGGCCGCCGAGTTCTTCTCCTTCGGCACCAACGACCTCACC
Organism: Actinomadura geliboluensis; assembly: GCF_005889745.1. GTDB lineage: Bacteria > Actinomycetota > Actinomycetes > Streptosporangiales > Streptosporangiaceae > Spirillospora > Spirillospora geliboluensis. The sequence goes on along the minus strand of NZ_VCKZ01000020.1, from coordinate 35,887 downwards.
CAGACGACGTGGGGCTTCTCCCGCGACGACGTCGAGGCGGCGTTCTTCTCCCGCTACCTGGAGCTCGGCATCTTCGGGGCGTCGCCGTTCGAGACCCTCGACCGGGAGGGCGTCGGGCGGCTCGTCCGGATCGCCGCCGAGGAGGGCCGCCGGGCCCGTCCGGGCCTCAAGCTCGGCATCTGCGGCGAGCACGGCGGCGACCCCGACTCGGTGCACTTCTGCCACGAGGTCGGGCTGGACTACGTGTCCTGCTCGCCGTTCCGCGTCCCCGTCGCCCGGCTGGAGGCCGGCCGCGCGGCGATCGCGGCGGCGGACGCCGCGGGCGGCGCGAAGGGCGGCAGCGACAGCCGCTGACGCACCCGGCGGGCGGCCGGTTCCCTCCGGCGGGGAACCGGCCGCCGAAGGCCGTGTGGGGTCGGTAACACGCGGTACCCCCGAACTTCGGGCGCGCGCCGGACCATCTCACCTAGTGTGTCCGATGCGATGACGTTGGAAGTGGAATTGCCGGAGCCCCAGCCCGAAGAGCCCGCCGCCGAGACCCCGGACGGCCCGCGCCGGCGCCGCCGCCGCTCGCCCTGGTTCACGGTTCCGGTGAGCATCGTCCTCGGGCTGCTCGCGATCGCCGTGCTGACGCCGCTGACCGTCGGCACCCGGATCTGGTACCAGGCCCGGCAGGACGAGCGGCCCCGCTCCGACGCGATCATCGTGCTGGGCGCCGCGCAGTACAACGGGCGGCCGTCCCCGACGCTGAAGTGGCGGCTGCAGCACGCCCTGGAGCTCTACCGCGAGGGCGTCGCGCCCGCCATCGTCACCGTCGGCGGCAAGGCCCCCGGCGACAACTACACCGAGGCGGGCGCCGGGCGCGCCTGGCTGATCGAGCAGGGCGGGGTGCCCGCGACCAAGGTCTTCTCGGTGCCGGTCGGCCGGGACACGCTGGAGAGCCTCAAGGCCGTCGGCGCCGAGTTCGACCGGCACCACTGGTCGTCCGCCGTGATCGTCACCGACCCCTGGCACGGGCTGCGGTCCAAGAAGATGGCGGAGGACCAGGGCATCGAGGCCGCCGCGTCGCCGACGCGGAGCGGCCCCAGCGTGCAGACCCGCGACACGCAGTTCAACTACATCGTCCGGGAGACCGGCGGCTACCTGTCGTACGTGCTGCTGGGCAAGAGCGTCCAGGTGCCGGACGAGACCATCAAGCGCATCCGCATCGACCCGTCCGGGACGCCGGGCCCGTCGTCCTCCGGGACGCCGGGGGCGCCGTCCTCGGCGCCGCCGAGCCGCTGAACCGGCCGCGCCCGCTTACCCTGGATAGGGCCATGACGAGCAACGACACCGCGGGCTACCGCGACACGGCGGGCTACGGCGCCCGCGACCGGCGGCGCTGGGCGCCGGAGCCGGCCAAGCGCCGCGACCGGACGGCCTTCGAGCGCGACCGCGCCCGCGTCCTGCACAGCGCCGCGCTGCGGCGGCTGGCCGCCAAGACCCAGGTCGCCTCGCCCGGCGCCGACGCGGTGGCCGACACGGTGCAGAGCCTGCGCACCCGGCTCACGCACTCGCTGGAGTGCGCGCAGGTCGGCCGGGAGCTCGGCAAGTCCCTCGGCTGCGACCCCGACCTGGTCGAGGCGGCGTGCCTGTCGCACGACATCGGGCACCCGCCGTTCGGCCACAACGGCGAGAGCGCCCTCGACGTCGTCGCCCGCGACTGCGGCGGCTTCGAGGGCAACGCGCAGAGCCTGCGCGTGCTGACCCGGCTGGAGCCGAAGTCGTTCGCGCCGGACGGCCCGCCCCTGCACGGCCGCAGCGTCGGGCTGAACCTGACCCGCGCCGCGCTGGACGCCGCGATGAAGTACCCGTGGACGCAGGCCGAGGCGGTCAACGGCAAGTTCGGCGTCTACCCCGACGACCTGGACGTCGCCGCCTGGGTCCGGGAGGGCGCGCCGGAGGGCCGGACGTGCTTCGAGGCCCAGGTGATGGACTGGAGCGACGACGTCGCCTACTCCGTCCACGACCTGGAGGACGCGCTGGTCGCCGGGCACATCGACTTCGCCCGGCTCGCCGACCCGGCCGAGCGCCGCCTCGTCGCCGCCACCGCCGCCAAGCTGTACTGCCCGGACGCCGACCTCGCCGAGCTGGAGGAGCGCTTCACCGCGCTGCTCGCCGAGCCCTACTGGCCGGACCGCTACGACGGGACGCCGCGCAGCCTCGCCGCCCTGAAGAACCTCACCAGCACGCTGATCGGCCGGTTCTGCCTGGCCGCCGAGTCGGCGACCCGCGCCGCCTACGGGGACCGGCCGCTCACCCGGTACGCGGCGGAGCTGATCGTCCCGCGCGCGCAGCGGCTGGAGAACGCCCTGCTCAAGGGGATCACGGCGCACTACGTGTGGATCAGCCACGAGGAGGTCCGGGCCCGGCAGCGGACGCTGATCACCGAGCTGGCCGAGCTGATGCTGGCCGGCGCGCCCGAAACGCTCGACCCCGGATTCCGCGCCGCGTTCACCGAGGCCGCCGACGACGCGGCCCGGCTGCGCGCCGTCATCGACCAGATCGCCTCGCTGACCGACCTGTCCGCGATCGCCCGGCACCGCATGCTGGGCGGCCGTCCGCGCTGATCGGCGGGCCCGCCGGGGCCGCCGCCGCCCCGCGTCCGCGCGCCGACGCGCGCCTTCGGCCCTTGTTTCCCCCATGGCGCCGCTGTAGCTATAGCTACAGGTCAACTACAGGAGGTCGCCATGCCCGAGGAGACGTTCGTCATCGCCGGAGCGAGCCTGGCCGGCGCCAAGGCGGCGGAGACGCTCCGCGCGGAGGGCTTCGAGGGCAAAGTCCTGCTGATCGGGGACGAGATCGAGCGGCCCTACGAGCGGCCGCCGCTGTCCAAGGGCTTCCTGCTGGACAAGGAGCCGCGCGACAAGGCGCACGTCCACGAGGCGGACTGGTACGACAAGCACGACGTGGAGCTGCGGCTCGGCACCTCCGTCGCGTCCATCGACCGGGCCGCGCACCAGGTGCGGCTGTCCACCAAGGAGCCGGTGGGCTACGACCGGCTGCTGCTGGCGACGGGCTCGTCCGTGCGCCGGTTGGAGGTGCCGGGGTCCAAGCTGCAGGGCATCCACTACCTGCGCACGATGGCCGACTCGGCGGCGCTCAAGCAGGCGTTCGCGCACGGCGGCCGGCGCGTCGTGGTGGCGGGCGCGGGCTGGATCGGGCTGGAGACGGCCGCCGCCGCCCGCGCCCACGGCAACGAGGTGACGGTGATCGAGCCGGAGCCGGCGCCGCTGCACGCCGCGATGGGGCCCGAGCTCGGCGGGATGTTCGCCGACCTGCACCGCGAGCACGGCGTCGACCTGCGGCTGGACCAGGGCGTCGCCGGGTTCTGGGGCGCCGGGCAGGTGTCGGCCGTGGTCACCTCCGGCGGCGCCGAGGTGCCCGCGGACGTCGTGGTCGTCGGCATCGGCGTGCGGCCCAACACCCGGCTCGCGGAGGAGGCGGGCCTGGAGGTGTCCGACGGGATCCTCGTCGACCAGTCGCTGCGCACCTCCGATCCCGACATCTTCGCCGCCGGCGACGTCGCGAACGCCTACCATCCGCTGCTCGGGCGGCGGATCCGGGTGGAGCACTGGGCGAACGCGCTGAACGGCGGGCCGGCCGCCGCCCGCGCCATGCTCGGCCAGGACGTCGTCTACGACCGGATCCCGTACTTCTTCACCGACCAGTACGACCTCGGCATGGAGATGTCGGGCGTCGCGGCGCCGGGGGAGTACGACGAGGTCGTGTACCGGGGCGACCGCGCGGCCCGCGAGTTCATCGCGTTCTGGCTGTCGGGCGGGCGGGTGGTCGCCGGGATGAACGTCAACGTGTGGGACGTCACCGGGGACGTCCAAGCGCTGATCCGCTCGCGGCGCCCGGTGGACGCCGCCCGCCTCGCCGACCCCGCGGTGCCGCTGGCCGATCTCGCCTGATCCCGGCCGCGGACGGTCGGCCGGATGGCGACGAGGAGATCGCGGCGCTCGGCCGGGCGCGGCTCGCGGTCACCGCGGCGTTCACCCCGCGCGGGCTCGTCGCCGCCGCCTGGGTCGCCCGCATCCCGCAGATCAAGGAGCGGCTCGGGCTGAGCGAGGGCGCGATGGGCGTCGCGCTGCTCGGCGCCCCGGTCGGGGTGGTGGCGGCGGTCCGGTTCGCGGGGTGGGCCGTCGCCCGGTGGGGCAGCCGGGCCACGACCCTCGGCGCCGGTTTCGCCGCCGCGGCGGAGGGCTGACGGCGCGCCCCCTTGATCTTTTAGCGGGGTTCCGACTTTCGGATATGTCCTACTCAGGTAAGGTCTGGGCAAGTGAGCACCTTGCAGCGGTCGAGACCGGTCGATTCGGTCTCGTCCGCCCCGGCATACCGGACATTCCTCCGCGAATTGCTGAGTTTCGGCTTCGTGGGGTGCGTCGGCACGCTCATCATGATCTTCGGTGCCAACCTGATGCGCGCCTGGCTCGGCGGCAGCCCGGTCATCAGCGTGGTCGTCCCGACCGTGGTGTCGACGCTGACGTCCTACCTGCTCAACCGGCACTGGACGTTCCGCCACCGGGACAGCGACGGCTCCGGCCGCGAAGTCGCGATCTTCTTCGCGCTGAACGGCGTCGGCCTGCTCATCCAGGTGCTGTGCACCGGCTTCACCTACTACACCCTCGGCCTGCACGGCGGCATCGCCTACAACCTCGGCCTGCTCGCCGGCGTCGGGCTCGGCGCGGCGTTCCGCTACTGGTCGTACAAGAAATGGGTGTTCACGCCGGCGGCGGCCTGACATGGCCCGCCTCGACGACGAGTGGGCGGAGCACCGCCCCGCCGTGTTCGGCGCCGCCTACCGCATCACCGGCAGCGTCGCCGACGCCGAGGACATCGTCCAGGACGTGTGGCTGCGCGCGTCGGCGCGCGGGACGCTGGACGACGTCCGCGACCTGCGCGCCTGGCTGATCACGGCGGCCGCGCGCCGCGCCTACGACGTGCTCGGCTCCGCCCGCGCGCGCCGCGTCGACTACGTCGGGCCGTGGCTGCCCGAACCGCTGCCGACCGGGCCGGACGCCGCCGAGCCGGTGCTGCTGGACGAGACCGCCGGCACCGCGATGCTCGTCGTGATGGAGGAGCTGTCGCCGCCCGAGCGGGTCGCGTTCGTCCTGCACCAGGCGTTCGGGGTGCCCTACGACCAGATCGCCGGGGTGCTCGGGAAGTCGGCCGCCGCGTGCCGGCAGCTCGCCTCGCGGGCGCGCCGCAAGGTCGCCGCGGCGCTGCCGTCCCGCCCGGCGTCCCCGAAGGAGCGCGCGGCGGTGCTGGCGGCGTTCCGGGACGCCTACGAGCGCGGCGATGAGGCGGCGCTGCTGGCGCTGCTCGACCCGGACGCCGCCTACACCACCGACGGCGGCGGCCGCGTCTTCGCCGCCCGCAAGGTCATCGCGGGGGCGGGCCGGGTCGCGACCGCGCTGCTGCGCGTCGCCGCCCGCAACGCGCTGCGGCTGGAGTTCGCGGAGATCAACGGCCGGCGCGAACTGCTGGCGATCAGGGACGGCCGGCTGTTCGCCGTGGACATCGTGGAGGTCGCGGACGGCCGCGTCACCGCCGTCCGCCGCGTCCTCAACCCCGACAAGCTCGCCGCCGTCCGGCGCGCGGCGGCGGGACCGCGGCTCAGCGGCCCGCCGGAATGACCTTCTCGGTCCGGGCCGCGGCCTCGGCCAGCACGCCGGCGAGGTCCTGCCCGGTGGCCTGGGAGAAGATCACCTGGTCGACGCCGCGCTCGGCGGCGCGGCCGACGACGTCGACGACCTCGTCCACCGACGGCGAGCCGGGGAGCAGGGCCAGCGACGTCTTCTCGATCTCGGCGTAGTCGCGCCCCTCGCGCTCGCAGTGCTCCCGGAGCACCTCCAGCTTGCGGGGCAGCTCGTCGCCGTCGAAGAGGTTGCACGCGTCGGCGTACTTGGCGACGAACCGCAGCGTCTTCTTCTCCCCGCCGCCGCCGACCAGGACCGGCGGGTGCGGGCGGCGCAGCGCGGGCGGCGAGTTCAGCGGGCGCTCCAGCCGGTAGTGCTCGCCCTCGAACGCCGACTCGTCCCCTTGCCACATCTGGTGGGCGAGCCGCAGCGTCTCCTCCAGCCGCTCGAACCGCTCGGCGGTCGGCGGGAACCGGACGCCGAGGCCGCGCGACTCCTCCTCGTTCCAGGCCGCGCCGATGCCGAGCCACGCGCGCCCGCCGGACAGCACGTCCAGCGTCGTCACGGTCTTGACCAGGATCCCGGGGTGCCGGTAGGTGACGCCGGTGACCATCGTCCCGAGGGTGATCCGCTCGGTCAGCGCCGCCGCGTAGGCGAGCGCGGAGTAGCCCTCCAGCATGGGCTCCTCCGCCGGGCCCACCCCGGTGATCTGGAAGAAGTGGTCCATCACCCAGAACGAGCTCAGCCCGCCCTGGTCGGCCTCGCGGGCCATCCGGCCGAACGTCGGGGCGATCTGCTCCGGCCCGCCGGGGAAGGTGAAGCTGGGAACCTGTAGTCCGATGCGCATGGCAGTCCCTGGTGGTCGTGTGTCCGCTCTTTCCTCCACTGTGCGACCTGGAGCGCGCTCCAGGTCAAGCGGCCTCGCCGGGCGCGCATTGACCTGGAGCGCACTCCAGGTGGAATCCTGGAGGACGTGAGCTCCTACTCTCCGGCGGAGACCGCCGACAAGAGCGGCTTCAGCATCGACACCCTGCGCTACTACGAGAAGATCGGCCTGCTGCCGGGCATCGCCCGGAACGCCGCCGGCCGGCGGGTGTTCAGCGACGACGACCTCGCCTGGCTCCACATGCTGCGCTGCCTGCGCGGGACCGGGATGCCGATCGCGGAGATGCTGCGCTACTCCGAACTGGCCCGCGGCGGCACCGGGACGTTCCAGGAGCGCCTCGACCTGCTCGAAGAGCACGACCGCCGGGTGGAGGAGCAGATCGCCGCCCTGCGCGAGCAGCAGGCGCAGATCAAGATGAAGATCGGCCTCTACCGCGACGCGGTCTGCGAGCCCGCCCCCGCGTCCGCCTGAGCCAGCACGCCCTCGGCCCGCGCCCACACCTCCACCGAGTCGAACGCGTCCGCCCGCCAGGCATGGGCGCGGATCGTGCCGCGGTCCCGGAACCGGCGCATGATCGCGACGTGCGGCGGCCAGCCGACGAAGCGGCGCAGCGCGGCCTCGTCCGTCCAGACCGAGACCGATCCGCACCGCCGCTGCCGGGGCCGCGACCAGAGCCACAGGCCGACGGCGCCTTCCAGGTCCGGCCAGGACCGGCGGAGCGCCATGCCCGCCCGGAAGACGGACGGCAGGTCGCGCGCGTGCGCGCAGGTGAAGTCGGTGACGCTCACCAGGACCGGCCCCGCGGCGGCGGCCGGACCGGCCTGCCAGGGGCTTCTCAGTGACCCGCTCTTCAGTGCCCCGCTGTTCAGTGCCCTGCTCTTCAGTGCCATGAGGGGTCCCGTCCCAGCAGGGCGAGCAGCCGCCGGCGCGGGGCCGCGCCGGCGGGGGACGGCAGGGCCGCGGCGAACGCGTCGGCGGGGCCCCGGCCCTCGGCGGGGACGAGGGCGGCGACCTTGAGCGACGCGGCGACGAGGTCGTCCGCCGGCTCCCACGGGACGCCGATCGCGGCGGCGACGTCCCACGCGTGGACGACCAGGTCGACGAGGTGGAAGGCGATCGCGAGGGCGGCCGGGAAGCGCCCGCCCAGCTCGGGGAGGGCCAGTTCGGCGTCCAAGGCGACGTCGGCGAAGGCGCGGGCCACGAGGTCCGCACTGGCCGCCGCAGCGGCGTACGGATCGTCCCCGAGGTCGCCGCCGCGCCAGTCGGACAGGCGGTCGCCGCCGCCCCGGGCCGCCGCGGCGAAGCCCTCGTCCTGGCCGACCTGGTGGCGCAGCAGGCCGTGCAGGGTCCAGTCCGCGCACGGCGTGGGCAGGGCGAGCGCGTCCGGCTTCACCTGCGCGACGGCCGACAGGTAGAGGTCCGCCGCTCTGCGGTCCAGCGGGCGGAAGTCGGTGGTCGAGAGTTCGGTCATCAGATCCATGCGGCCACGCTAGGAAGGTCCAGAGGCTCAGGTAAAGGGCCAAAAACGCGGGAAATGACTGAGCCGATTTAAGGTGGGCCCTCGTGGACCTGCATGTGAGCCTGGTGGGCCGCCGCGACCTCGCCGGGCAGATCTACGCGCAACTGCGCGCCGCGATCCTGGACGGGCGGCTGCGCGCCGGCGAGGCGGTGCCCCCGACGCGGGAGCTGGCGCGGCGGCTCGCGATCTCCCGCAACACGGTCGCGGCCGCCTACGACCGGCTCGCCGCCGAGGGCTTCCTGGAGAGCAGGGTGGGCGCCGGGACGTTCGTCCGGGAGACCGGGTCCGCCGCGCGGGGCGCCCCGGCGGCGTCGCCGCTGCGGCCCCGGGCGCGCTGGGACGAGGTGGCCGTGTGGCCCCGGCCGATGCCCGGGATCCGGTGGGACTTCCGCGCCGGGCTGCCCGACGCGGCGCTGTTCCCCTACGAGGCGTGGCGGCGGATCATGGCGGGCCTGCTGTGCCCCTCGGCGCTCGGCGATCCCGGCGCGGCGGGCGACCCGGCGGGGCTGCCCGCGCTGCGCGAGGCCATCGCCCGGCACGTCGGGGTCTCGCGGTCGGTGCGGGCGGCCGGCCGCGACATCCTGGTCACCTCGGGGACGCAGCAGGCGCTCGACCTGATCGTCCGGGTGCTCCTGGAACCCGGCGACACGGTGGCCGTCGAGGACCCGGGGTACCCGCCCGTCCGGATGCTGCTGGCCGCCGCCGGGATGCGGGTCCGGGGCGTGCCGGTCGACGCGGAGGGACTGCGCGTGGACGCGCTGCCCGGTGACGCGCGGGCCGTGTACGTCACGCCGTCCCACCAGTTCCCGCTGGGCATGCCGATGTCGCTGCCGCGCCGCCGGGCCCTGCTGGACTGGGCGCGCCGCCGCGACGTGGTGATCGTCGAGGACGACTACGACACCGAGTACCGGTACGGGGGACGGCCGATCGAGCCGCTGCAGAGCCTGGACGAGGACGGCCGGGTGCTCTACACCGGCACCTTCTCCAAGATCATGCGGCCGGTGCTGCGGCTCGGGTTCCTGGTGGCGCCGCCGTCCCTGCACCGCGCGTTCCGGATGGCGCGGTACGTCTCGTCCTGGCACGCCGAGCTGCCGGCGCAGGCGGCGCTCGCCCGGTTCATCGACGAGGGCCTGCTCGCCCGGCACATCCGCAGGTCGCGCCGCGCGTACCGGGCCCGGCACGAGCGGATCGCCGGGCTGCTCCCGGAGCTGTTCGGCGACCGGCTCGCCGTCGTCCCGGCGGAGGCGGGGCTGCACCTGAGCGCCGTCCTGCCGACGGGGACCGACGACGCCGCGATCGCCGCGCGGGCGCTCGGCGCGGGCGTCGGGCTGTTCCCGCTGTCGGAGTTCGCGGTCACGGGGCCGGCGGTCCCCGGACTGGTCTTCGGGTACGGCGCGGTGGAGCTGCCCGCGATCGAGGCGGGCCTGCGCAGGCTGCGCGCCGCGGCCGGCGACTAGAACTGCGGGCGGCTAGCGGTGGACGGGGGTGACGCGGCGGCCGTCGGCGCCGAAGAACAGCACGCGGTCGAAGTCGACGGTCAGCGCCACGTGGTCGCCGCGGTCGGGACGGTCGCCGGGCGCGATGCGGAACACCAGGTCGGAGCGCCGGTGGTGGCCGGCGTGCTCCTCGGCGAGGCCCTCGTCGGGGGCCGGCTTGCCGAGCATCTCGCGCAGCCGGTCCCGCCAGCCGGCGGGCTCCGCCTCGTGGGACGGGGCGCGCGGCGGGCGCCCGACCTCGGACGCGTCGATCGTGGGGATGCCCGCCTCGGCGTAGGCGAGCCACTCGTGCCCGTGGAACTCCAGCGCCCGGACCTGCCCGGACAGCACCGACCCGTGCGGCGCGGGGGCGCCCGGCGCGATCGGCATCAGGGTGTCCGGCCGGATCCCGACGATCACCGCCTGGCCGTGGTGGCTGATCAGCGAGGACGCGCGCGGGTCGTCCCACGGGACGGTCAGCCGCTGCGGGCCGAAGTCCAGCAGCAGGCCCTCGCCCTCGATCGCCCACAGGGTGGCCTGGAGCAGGTTGATCGGCGGGGAGCTGAGGAACGCGGCCACGAACACCGTCGCCGGGTCCTCGTAGATCTGCTCGGGGGTGCCGACGTCCTCCAGGACGCCGTCGCGCAGCACCGCCATGCGGTCGGCCATCGTCATGGCCTCGACCTGGTCGTGGGTGACGTACACGGTGGTGGTGCCGGTGGAGCGGACCAGCGCGGCGATCTCGACCCGCAGCTCGGTGCGCAGCCCCGCGTCCAGGCTGGACAGCGGCTCGTCCATCAGGAACAGCGACGGCTCGCGGATGAGCGCCCGGCCGATCGCGGCGCGCTGCCGCTGGCCGCCGGACAGCGTGCGCGGCAGCCGGTCGATCATCGTGTTGAGGCCGAGGGCGCGGGCCAGCTCGACGACCTTCGCGCTCGCCTCGGCGCGGTCGTCGCCCGAGACCTCCAGGGGGAACATCATGTTCCCCTTGACGGTGCGGTGCGGGTAGAGCGCGCCCTCCTGGAACACCATGGCGACGTTGCGCTCGCGCGGCGGCAGGTCGTTGGCGACGGTGCCGTTCAGCCACAGGTCGCCGCCGGTGATCTCCTCCAGCCCGGCGATCATCCGCAGGATGGTCGACTTGCCGCAGCCGGACGGCCCGAGCAGGACGAACAGCTCGCCGTCGTTGATGCGCAGGCGGACGTTCCGGACGGCGGTGTGCCCGCCCGGATACACCTTGTCGACGCCGTCGAGCACAACATCCGTCATCGCGTCCGCCTGGGTGTGAGCAAAATCTCGGTTCGCCATCACATCGCGCGACAGTCCGGGTTGTCCAGACTAAATCCGTACTTGGCGGTGGTCGTTCCGGCCGAGTCCGGCCATGGACCATGGCATTTGCCCCAAGGTAGGACGTTCCCGGCTTTCCGGAGGGCGTCCCCGGACGGCCTCCCCGGGGCGGGTGCGCGGCCGTTTCGGACGGGGAAGCGCCGGATGTCGCGGGCCCGCCGTAGACTCCTTCGTCGTGGCAGGCCGGATTCGCAATGAGGACATCGCACTCGTCCGGGAGCGCGCGTCCATCGACGCCGTGATCGGCGAGTACCTGCAGCTGCGCAGCGCGGGCGGTGGCAACCTCAAGGGCCTCTGCCCGTTCCACGACGAGAAGTCCCCGTCGTTCAACGTGACCCCCTCCCGCGGCCTGTACTTCTGCTTCGGCTGCGAGGCGGGCGGCGACGTCATCAAGTTCGTCCAGGAGATCGAGCACCTGTCGTTCTCCGAGGCCGTCGAGCGGCTCGCGGCCCAGGCCGGCATCCAGCTCCGCTACGAGGAGGGCGGCGGGCGCGGCCCCCGGCAGGACGGCGGCCAGCGCGCCCGCCTGATCGAGGCCCACAAGGCCGCCGCCGAGTACTACACCGGGCAGTTGGAGTCCCCGGAGGGGGCGATCGGGCGCAAGTTCCTGTCCGAGCGGGGCTTCGAGGCCGCCGACGCCGCCCGGTTCGGCGTCGGGTTCGCGCCCCGCGAGTGGGAGGGGCTCGTCCGGCACCTGCGCGCCCGCGGGTTCGCCGACCGCGACATCGTCGCCGGCGGCCTCGCCAAGGAGGGCCGGCGCGGCCCGATGGACCGCTTCCGCGGCCGGCTGATGTGGCCCATCCGCGACCTGTCCGGCGACGTCATCGGGTTCGGCGCGCGCCGCCTCTACGAGGACGACGACGGCCCCAAGTACCTGAACACCCCCGAGTCGCCGCTCTTCCACAAGGGCTCGGTGCTGTACGGCGCCGACCTGGCGAAGAAGGAGATCGCGCGGCGCAGGCAGGCCGTCGTGGTCGAGGGCTACACCGACGTGATGGCCTGCCACCTCGCGGGCGTCCCGACCGCGATCGCGACGTGCGGGACGGCGTTCGGCGACGACCACATCAAGGTGCTGCGCCGGCTGCTGATGGACCAGGACGAGTTCCGCGGCGAGGTGATCTTCACCTTCGACGGCGACGCGGCCGGCCGGAAGGCGGCGCTGCGCGCGTTCGACGACGAGCAGAAGTTCGTCTCGCAGACCTTCGTGGCCGTCCAGCCGGACGGGCTCGACCCCTGCGACCTGCGGATCCGGCACGGCGACGCGGCGGTGCGCGACCTGGTCGCCTCCCGGCTGCCGCTGTTCGAGTTCGCGGTGCGCAGCGCGATCGAGCAGCACGACCTCGACACCGTCGAGGGGCGGCTCGCCGCGCTGGACGCGGCGGCCCCGGTCGTCGCCGCCATCAAGGACCGGTCGCGCCGGCACATGTACGCCGTCAACCTCGACCGCTGGCTCGGCATCATGGACGAGCAGTTCGTGCTGCGCCGCGTCCGCGAGCTGGCGAACCGCCGGCACGCGCGCGCGCAGGCGGGGCGCGCCCCGGCCGGAAACGGCCGGAACGGCCGGCCGGGCGGCGACGAGCGGAACGGGAACGGCGCCGAGGCGCGGCCGCCGCAGCGGCCCGTGTTCGACCCCTCCGACCCGGAGGTGCAGCGCGAGCGGGAGCTGCTGAAGCTCGCGGTGCAGCGCCCGGCGCTGCTCGGGCCGGCGTTCGACGAGGTCCCGGCCGAGGCGTTCATCGCGCCGCCGCACGCGGCGGTGCGCGCGGTGAGCGCGGTGGCGGGCGGGGTGGGCGCGGCCGGCGGGGTCGCCGAGTGGGTCGCCCTGCTGCTGGAGAGCGCGCCGAACGACCAGGTCAGGGATCTGCTCACCAAGCTCGGCGTGGAGCCGGTGCGGTCCGCCCACGATTCGGATGACCGCTATGCCGGGGAATTGCTGGCCCGGATACAGGAGCGCCAGCTCACCCGGATGATCGCGGACGCGAAGTCTAAACTCGGGCGGCTGAATCCGGCCGAGGCGCAGGAGGAATACCACAAGCTCTTCGGCGATCTTGTCGCGCTTGAGCAGCAGCGACGGGTGTTGCGCGAGCGAGGGCTTGGATCACAGTAAGTCAAGGGACCGCAAAATGGGTCCTGTGATCTAGCCCTCCTTTGACGCAGACTGTCTGCGTGGGCCCTTCGGTGCTGCCTAGCGAGGCGCCATCGGTTGATCAGGTGGCGGACCTCGTCGCACGCGGCAGAGAGCGCGGCGGTGTGACCGTCGAGGACGTCGCTGCCGCGCTCGATCGCTCGGACTTGCCGGACGACTCGCTGGAGCGGGTCGTCCGGATGCTCGCAGAGCAGGGGGTGGAGGTCCTCGAATCCCAGCAGGAGACCGAGGACGTCACGCGAGCGGATGAGGGAGACCTCGGCAAGCGGGCGCCGACGAGCGACCTGGTTCGGATCTACCTGAGAGAGATCGGTCGCGTACCGCTGCTCACGGCAGAAGAAGAAGTAGAACTGGCGAAATCGATCGAGGCGGGACTGTTCGCCGAGGAGAAGATGGCGCGTACCGCCGTCCTCGCCCGCGGCGAGCTGATCGACCTCGAAATGCTCTCCCGCGAGGGCGTGCGGGCGAAGCAACGGCTGATCGAGGCCAACCTGCGGCTGGTGGTCTCGATCGCGAAACGGTACGTCGGCCGGGGAATGCTCTTCCTCGACCTGATCCAGGAGGGAAATCTCGGACTCATCCGTGCGGTCGAGAAGTTCGACTACACCAAGGGGTTCAAGTTCTCGACCTACGCCACCTGGTGGATCCGGCAGGCGATCACCCGGGCGATCGCCGACCAGGCCCGGACGATCCGCATCCCGGTCCACATGGTGGAGACGATCAACAAGCTGGTCCGGGTGCAGCGGCAGATGCACCAGGACCTCGGCCGGGAGCCGACGCCCGAGGAGATCGGCCTGGAGATGGGGCTGTCGCCCGTCCGGGTGGTGGAGATCCAGCGGATCGCCCAGGAGCCGGTCTCGCTGCAGTCGCCGATCGGCGAGGAGGACTCCGACCTCGGCGACTTCATCGAGGACGCGGACGCCGTCGTGCCGATCGAGGCCGCGGCGTTCATCCTGCTCCAGGACCAGCTGGAGGACATCCTCGGCACCCTGTCGGACCGGGAGCAGCGCATCATCCAGCTGCGGTTCGGCCTGGCGGACGGCCATCCGCGCACCCTGGAGGAGGTGGGCCGCGAGTTCGGCGTGACCCGGGAGCGGATCCGCCAGATCGAGTCCAAGACGCTGGCGAAGCTGCGCCACCCGTCCCGCGCGCAGATGCTCCGCGAGTATCTGGAGTGAGCAAGTAAGCGAAACCGGCCGGTGGCCTGCGGAAACGTCGGGTCACCGGCTTTCGCTTGCCAAGCGCAGCGCTCTTAGTCAAGATATCCGCATGACGAGAGATGACGTCCTGGCCCTGCTGGACAGCTGGCTGCTGCACCTGCGCGCCGAGCGCAAGAGCGACCGGACGGTCCGAACCTATTCAGACGGCGTGCGCGCCTTCGTGCGGTGGTCCGACCGCGCGGACGTCCCGCCGGAACTGGACCGGCCCACCGTCAACGCCTTCACCGCCTCGCTGATCGAGGACGGCGCCGAGGCCGCGACGGTGAAGTCCCGGCAGGCCGCCGTCCGGCGGTTCTCGGCGTGGCTGGCCGACGAGGACGAGATCGACGCCGACCACCTCGCCGGACTCAAGCCGCCCAAGCTCGACGTCAAGGTCATCCCCGAACTGACCGAAGACCAGTTGAAAGCGCTGCTCAAGGCGTGCCAGGGCAAGGACATGCGCGACCGGCGCGACGAGGCGCTCGTCCGGCTCATGGTGGAGACCGCCGCCCGCGCCGGCGAGGTGGTCGACATGGAGTTGCCGGACCTCGACCTGCGCGCCGGAACCGCCGTCGTCCGGCGCGGCAAGGGCGGCAAGGGGCGCCGGGTGCCGTTCGGCGTGCAGACCGGCCGAGCCCTCGATAGGTACCTACGCGCCCGCCGCACTCACCGCCTCGCGGGGACGCCGCGGCTGTGGCTGGGGGATCGCGGCAAGGGTCTCGGCTACGACGGTCTGTATCGGGCGCTGAAGGGCCGCGCCGAGGCCGCGGGCATCGAGGGGTTTCATCCCCACATCTTGCGGCACACCGCCGCCGGTCGCTGGCTGGAAGCGGGCGGGTCTGAAGGCGGGCTCATGGCGGTGGCCGGATGGTCGTCGCGAGAGATGATCGACCGCTACACCCGCGCGACGACGGAGAAGCGGGCGGCCGAGGAGGCGCGTCGGCTCAACCTCGGCGACTTGTAGCGCACCGCGTCAACGCTGCGCTATCGTGATCGTTACAACCGAATGCTGAGCAGCTAGTCCCGAGACGGACCCCCGGCGCACCGCCGGAGGCGAGACGCCGCAAGTGGTCCAGGTAGGGGCGAACGGTGAACGGCCGCGGGGCGCACAGTCCGGGCCAATGGCGCACCGCCGAGCCGAGCGAAGATCGACCCATAGGACGGGTCTCTTCCCTTGGCTCGGCGTTCACGTTTCTACGGGAGTAGGACCGTGGCGCTCACGCCCGAACAGCGCAGGCTGCGCGCTCAGATCGCAGCCAACACCCGCCTTGCCACCGAGGACCCGGTCGAGATGACCGCCCCCGCCCGCAAGGCATTCCTCGACCGATTCGAGAAGCAGGTCGACCCCGACGGCGTCCTTGCGCCGGACGAGCGCGCGCGCCGCGCCGAGGCCGCCCGCAAGGCGTACTTCGCCAAGCTCGCCCTGGCGTCCTCCAAGGCCCGCGCCGCCCGCGCCGCCACACGCAAGAGCGGTGGTGCCTCGGATGCAGCCTGACAACGAGGAAGGCCGCCCCGGCGCAGGGGCGACCTCCGAAGACGAGCAGCAAGGCGGCGGCTACGTCCCTGCCAGGGTAACCGACCTCCCTGAACCATGGGCGACCGTTCGGACGGGTTGGGCCCGCGCCGGCGATGCGATGCCGCGGCCCGGTTCGCTGGCGTTCCGCGCGCTGGCCGAGGATGACCCGGTGCGCCTCGCTGCGGCCGAGGTCGAGCGCCTCGGCGTCGCCAACGACCTACGGCGCCATGGGCCCACCTGCGCACGACTTCTGACCGAGAGTCTCTCGGGAGGTGGCGCGTGACGGTGCTCGACGCGTCCGGGTTCTGTACGCGGTGCCAGCGGCACGAGACAGAGGGGTGCGAGCATGTCGTCCCCCGGACGGATGCCCCGTCTCCCGAGGCCCGGTCTGACATATCTGGCCAACTTCTGACCGAGACTCGCGCACTGTTCCACCGGTGGCTCGGTGCCGACTACGACACCGGCGCCCTCGATGCGGTGCTGTCCACAGCGGCCGCCGAACGGCTGCAGGGTGACCCGTGCTGGCTGCTGGTGGTGTCCGGGTCCGGCGCGGCCAAGACGGAGACGGTGATGCCGCTCGCGGGCGCCGGGGCGGTCATCGTGTCGACCATCAGCGGCGAGGCCGCCCTCCTGTCCGGCACCTCGGAGAAGGAGCGGAGCAAGGACGCGACCGGCGGCCTCCTGCGCAAGATCGGATCGGACGGGCTGCTGGTCATCAAGGACTTCACGTCCATCATCTCGATGCACCGCGACACCCGAGCGTCCGTCATGGCCGCGCTCCGCGAGGTGTGCGACGGCCGATGGGACCGCGACATCGGCGCCGACGGCGGGAAGACCCTGACGTGGAAGGGACGTCTCGTCGTCATCGGCGCCGTCACCACGGCTTGGGACTCGGCGCACTCGGTGGTCAGCGCGATGGGCGACCGGTTCGTCCTGGTGCGGGTCGACTCCGCCAAGAGCCACAGTCGCCGCGCCGCTGGCCTCCAGGCCCTCCGCAACACCAACCACGAGACCGACATGCGCGAGCAGCTGTCCCACTGCGTCGGCAGGCTGCTCGACGGCGTCCAGCGCGATGCCGAGGTGACGCTCACCGATGACGAGATGCTCGCGCTGCTCGACCTCGCCGACATCGTGACGCTCGCCCGCACGGCCGTCGAGCGCGACTACGCGGGCAACGTCGTCCAGGCGCACGCCCCGGAGATGCCCACCCGGTTCACCAAGCAACTCGGCCAGATCGTCCGCGGCGGCATCGCCCTGGGAATGCCCCGCGAGGAGGCCCTCGCAGTCGCCGTCCGCTGCGCTGGCGACTCCATGCCGCCGCTGCGGTTGCGGGTGCTGCTCGACGTGGCCGCGCACCCTGACAGCCCCACCAGGGACGTCGTGAAGCGGCTGCAGCTGCCCCGCAAGACCGTTGACCGGGTGCTGCAGGAGTTGCACCTCCTGGGCCTGCTCACGGTCGATGAAGTCGAGTACGGCAACGACCGGGTCAGGTGGATCTACAGCCTGGCCGAGGAGATCAGCCGCCCCGCCGTCGAGAAGTTGGCCAGGAATGTCACACCCCCCGCTAGGGAGGACGAGAACTCATGAAGACCGAGCCCGTACCGGGGGCGGAGGATCTCTATCCGCACGTCTCGCGGATCGACGCCCCCGGTGACCCGCTGCACGGCGAGACCGTGATGCACCCGCGCGTCCTGGGGCTGCTCATCGCGCCCTCGGTGGAGGAGTTCACCGAGTGGTGGGACGACAACCGCGAGGCCGTCAGCGGCAGCCTCGCGGCCGGACAGCCGCCGCCGTACCCCGACCGGTGGCAGGCATGGGCGCGCGGTCGGAGCAACGAACTCCAGGCCCGCTACGACTCGACCGACGTCCTGGACATCCTGCGCGGGCTGAACGCCGACTACGGCGTCTTCCCGACCGGAGCCACCGAATGACCGCCACCGAACACACGGAGGAGACCATGACCGAGCAGCAGACCGAGCAGATCGAGCAGCAGACCGAGCAGGCCCCGCCCGCCGAGGGTACTCAGGAGGCGAGTACCCCCGACGTCGAGCCGACCGGAGACGCCCTGGAGGGCGAGCAGGACGGCGGGAAGGCCAGTCGCGAGGCCGCCAAGTACCGGACGCAGCTTCGCGAGGCTCAGGCGCGGCTGGAGGAGACCGGCGGCCGCCTCGCCGCGTTCCAGCGGGCCGAGGTCGTCCGCCTCGCCGGCGAGAGCCTCGCGGACGGTACCGACCTGTTCCTGCACCGGGGCGACGACCTCAGTCCCTACCTCAGCGAGGACGGCACGGTGGACGCCGAGAAGGTGAAGACCGCCGTCCGGGAGCTGGTGCAAGAGCGGTCGTACCTGACCGGTACGCGTTTCCAGGGCCGCGGCGGAGGAGGCCCGCAGGGGAGCGGCGGCATCCACTTCGGCGGGAAGCCCGTACGCGAGCCGGCACCGCCCCGCATCGGTGCGATCTTCGACCGCCCGGCGTCGTAGGCGGCCGGTATCCTGAGGACGTGGCAGCGGGCCCCCGGCCCGTGGTCGGCCCCGCTGCCCCGTCCGCCCCGTGGGCGCCCGGCATGACGGCCTGTGGCCGCGCCGGAGACGAATCCTCACCGTCTCTACGCACCACGGGAGCACCTCGTGACCTGGTTGACCACCAGCGGCACGGCGGGCGGATCGTTCGCCCCGACCGAGGCCGCCGACTACTTCTTCGACCGGCTCAGGGCGCGCAGCGTCGTCCTGGAGTCCGGCGTGCGCGTCGTGCGCACCACCGCCGCCCGCCTAGCCATCCCGCGCGTCCTGGGCGACGCCACGGTCAGTTGGACGGCCGAGGGCGAGGAGATCACACCGTCCGACCCGAACGCCGACACGATCACCGCGACCCCGCGGGCGCTGAAGGCCTTGGTGTACGCCAGCAATGAGCTGATCTCCGACTCCAACCCGGACGCTCAGGACGTGCTGGCCGACAACCTCGCCAAGGCGACCGCGCTCAAGCTCGACCTGGGCCTACTGGAGGGCACGGGCACCGCCCCGCAGATCCGCGGGCTGAAGAACCAGAGCGGTATCCAGACGCTCTCCATGGGCACCGATGGCGCCGCGCTGACCAACCTCGACCCGTTCACCGACGCGCTCGGCATGCTGGAGGAGGCCGACGCCACCGGCACCCCCGCGATCGTCATGCACCCGCGCAACTGGCGGGCGCTGAAGAAGATCAAGGAGGCGACCGGCTCCAACAAGCCCGTGCTCGTGGACGGCGCCGGCTCGCCGACCGAGGGCGTCCGGCGGAGCTTCGACGGTGTTCCGGTCTGGCTGACCACGCAGCTGTCCACCGCTGAGACGCAGGGCACCGCCACCGACGCGAACAGCATCTACGTCTACGACACCACGCAGGTTGTGGTCGTGATGCGGCAGGACGCCACCGTCACCACCGACGCGTCCGCCGCGTTCAGCAGCGACCGCACCGCCGTCCGCGTCGTCCTGCGGGCCGATGTGGTCCTCCCGGACCCCTCCGGGGTCGTCCGCATCATGGGGGTGAAGCCGTGAGCAACGTCCGCGTACGCATCGCCGACGGTCGACAGGTCGTCACCGACCTCGGCCACCACTTCGGAGGCGAGGAACTGGCCGTCCCGCCCCCGCTGGCTGAGGAGTGGGTCCGCTTCGGATGGGCCGTCCGCGTCGAGCAGGCGGCCGACAAGCCCGCCGCACGCGGCAAGCAGAGCCGCACCTCATGAACTCCGGCCGCGCCTGCTACTCAACAGCCAGGCAGGCGCGGCCGGACCCGCCGCCGATGGTCGGCCCCGCCTCCTCCTCCGTGGCCGACCATCGGCGCGCACGATGTGCAGGGCGCCGAGCGAACCAGGCACCG
Organism: Actinomadura geliboluensis; assembly: GCF_005889745.1. GTDB lineage: Bacteria > Actinomycetota > Actinomycetes > Streptosporangiales > Streptosporangiaceae > Spirillospora > Spirillospora geliboluensis. The sequence continues at coordinate 16,264 of NZ_VCKZ01000020.1, read as the reverse complement.
AACGTGCAGTGCCGCCCCCGACCGCCGCGCGTCACCCAGGGTGACCGCCGTCCGTGGTCACACGCTGTGACGGTCACCGTGGGTGGGGGACGACCTCTTGATCTTGTAGGGGGCGCGACCGTGCGGGAGGGCTCTGCCCAGTCGCTACAGCAGTTGGACTCAAACGGGACCCGACCGGGCTCACGGTCCGTGACCGCCGCCGGGGCGCCCGCCGGTCCCGCCAATCACCGTTGGTGACGACGAGAGGAGCACGTCATGCCCGGTCCGAAGGCCGACCCGTCCCGGCCGTACAGCCGCCACCGCGAGCGGGGCGGCCGGAAGGTCGTCACGCTGCCCGCGCAGTGCGACTTGCCCGCCCCGGACCTGCCCGAGGGCCGCGCCTGGACCGGCGCCGAGCGCGACCGGTGGGCGGAGCTGTGGTCGAGCCCGCAGGCGACGATGTGGGACGACTCGTTCGTCCCGGCGGTGGCGATGTACGTCGTGCACGTCTCGGCGGTGCTGCGCGGCGAGGCGTCCGCGTGGATGGCGCAGGAGTCCCGCCACCTCGCGGAGCAACTCGGGCTCACGCCCCGCGGGATGCTCGCCCTCGGATGGGTGCTGCAGGACCCGCAGCCGCCGGCCGAGGTGACCCCGCTGAGGCCCGCGTGACGACCCGCCGGGAGCTGCGCGCCCGCCTCGTCACCACCGCCCAGCCGCCGCCGGAGGCCCGGGGCCGCCCGCCGGTCCCGCTCAGGTTCGCCGAGTTCACCGCGCTGGAGTGGATCGAGCGCGCCGACCTGCCGCACGGCATCGGCCCCGACGAGGTGCTGAGGCGCATACGGACGGTCCCCCGCGAGGCCAAGACCGGGGACGACTGGCAGTGCCACGCCGCGTTCCGCCTCGCCCGCCGCCACTGGCGCCGCGCCCGCCGGGAGTGGGCACGGGCGAACGGCTACGACGTCCGGGAGATGGGGGCCTGAACAGTCCTTAGACCCCCTCTGACCTGCCCGTGAACAGACCACACCCCCGGTACCCGCGCAGGTTGACCGGGGGTGTGGCGTCCGTGGGGGCCTACTCGCCCTGCTCGTCTCCGCTCTCGGCGCGGCGCCGCGCGGCGGCCGGGTCGGCGACGGCATCGGCGAGGAACGCCACGCGTTCGGCGTCCTCACGCTCGCCCGCCCAGTAGGCCGACTCCGGCACGATGGCGTCCATGAGCGCCTGATAGGCCGCGAGGCGGTCGGGGAGGTCCGGGGGCACGTCAGACACTGATGCCACCACCCGGACCGTTGACGCGCCCTGTGTGGGCGTCCTCGCGGCGCTGTAGCTCGGCTTCCATCATCCGCTCGGCGAGGCGCTCGGCCGCCGTGATGATGCCGAGCTTGATGTTCTCGGCGACGCACCGGACCTCCAACTCTCCGAACGAGCTGGCCGTGACGCGCAGGGCGCAGCCGAACTCCAGGTGTGTGTCGCTGAGGCCGCCGCGCCGGTCCGCCGTCCACGTGGGCGCGGTGTCGTGCCGCCGCACGGTCCATCCGTCGAGCTGTGGTGTGTCCATCGGGGGTCCCTCCCGGTCGCTGAACGTGTCGGCACCATAACCCGCAATGCAGTGCGGTGCATAGCAGTGCAGCGCACGCCATGACTATGCCCAGCTCAGCGGGTATCTACGGTGCCGGACATGGAGGAGATCCCGCCGTACGCGCCGAACCCGGCCGCCTACGTCTACGCCGAGGTTGCCGCGCACCTCGCGCTGCGCATCGATGCCGGGCGCCTGGACGACCCGCCCGCCGGGCGCTGGCACCGGGCGCCCGTCTGGCCGGCGAGCGTGACCTTGCTGAGGAGTACGGCGTGGCCGTCGAGACCGCGCGCCGCGCCGTCCGGGAGTTGCGGGACCGCGGACTCGTCGTGACGCTCCCCGCCAAGGGGACGTTCGTCATCGAGCAGGCCACCGGCGACGAGTAGGGGTACTCACGGAGCGAGTACCCCTGAGTTGGGCTCATCCATACGCAGGTCGACGGACCATCCTCGCGGCGCCGCGGATATGGTCCGGGCGGGTACCGGGCTCTGGCTGGCACCCTGCACCTGGCTCAAGGCGGGCGCAGGTCGACGGACCAGGCAGTGCCCGGTGCGTCAACCGGCAGTTGACAGGCTCTGCCCGGTACCTGCAGCACCCGCCTTGAGGCAGGTTCAACCCCACGCGCACGGGCGAACGGCTACGACGTCCGGGCGACTGGGGAAAGTTCCCCAGTCCGCGTCCGCGTCCGCAGGGGCCGCACACGACGTTCGAGCAACTGAGGAATTTTCCTCAGTCCGCGTCCGCGTCCGCAGGGGCCGCACCCTCCGCGACCTGCGTCCCGGTCATCACGACGCAGGTCCGGACACGCGGACGCCCCCGCCGCGAGGACGGGGGCGTGAAGGGTGTAAGGAGCGCTTACACCCCTACCGGGCGCGCTGCTCGATCTCGGCGACCAGGGCGACGCAGCGGGTCAGGGCCGCGTGCGCGTGCTCGGCGGTGCGCCAGATCATCTCTTCGTCGGCCGCATGTCCGGCGGCCGACAGGGCGCGCATGCCCTCGATGGTCTCCCGGACGGCGGCGGCGAGCCGCTCGTCGCGGACGTTCCCGAGCTCGCTCTCGAGCTGGGCGGCGAGGCGGTCGGCCCGGCGCGCGATGTCCAGGCGCCGCGCGAGGTCGCGGACGCCCGCGGGCTCGCCGTCCGGCCACGTCGCCGACTTCCCGGCGGTCGCGTCGTCGGGGGTGTCCACTGAACACTCCCCCTGCTCGTCGTCGTCCTGGGCGCGGTAGGCGCGGATCGCGGCGACCTCGGCCGTGACGCCGTGCTTGGCGGCGAGCCGGTCGAGCGCCGCCGCGCTCTCCTCCGCCGTCACCGGCTGCTCGTCGTCGCCGTGCGACGCGCAGGCGAACACCTGGGCGCCGTCGACGACCCCGACGGGGATCATGGGGGCGACGTCGATGCGGCACACGACGCAGGCGCGCCCGTCGCGCTGCGCGAGCGTGAGGGCGGCCGGGTCGAACGTGATGCGGGTAGGCTCCATGCCCATGGCGGAAGGCCCTTTCTGCCTAGGCCCCGGATCCGGTGTTCCCGCACCGACCGGGGCCGTCCTGCGTCTGACCCCTCCATTGGGTGTCATGACACCCTGGACTATAACCTCACTGTCATGACACCCACAAGGGGTGTCGGGGCTCCGTAGGATGCTGCCCGTCATGACACCCCGCAGAGAGGGCATGGGATGCCAGGCAAGGGCACGCCGCGCCGGTCGATCCGCGTGAGCGACGAGCAGTGGAAGAAGGCGAAGGACAAGGCCGAAAGGGAAGGGCGTGACGTCTCCGACGTCGTCCGGGACTGCCTGGACGAGTACACGAAGGACGACCCGAAGAAGTAGCGATCGTCAGTCCAGGATATTTTCCGCCCGACGTTCGCTCGCCACCTGCGTTTTCGCAGGTCATGCGCAGCGTTCAAGCCGCCATAGTCCGCGAGTATCTGGAGTGACGGCCGGCCCGGGGAGGGCGGGCCCGCACGGGCCGTCCTCCCCGGGGCCTGTCCCGGCATTTTGTCGCTTTTCGTCCGAGCGGTGATCTACCGTGGTGACATGCTGATCGTGACGACTGACGGGGTGCCGGGGCACGAGATCAGGAGCGTGCTCGGGGAGGTCCTCGCGACGGCCCTCCAGGTCGGCCAGGGCGACCAGGGCGCCGCGCCGCAGCCCGGCAGCAGCGCGACGTTCCGGGTGACGGGGGAGCGGCCGGCGGCCGGCCTCGCGGCCGCGCGCCGCGAGGCGGTGGACCGGCTCGGCGAGGAGGCGCGCCGCCGGGGCGCCAACACCGTGGTCGGGATGCGCTTCGACACCGCGGCCGTGGGCGGCGGGTTCGAGGTCTGCGCGTACGGGACGGCCGTCTGGGCCGAGCCCGCGGGCCGGCAGCGCGACCAGGCGCCGCAGTACCAGCAGCGGCAGGCCCCGCAGCAGGGCCAGCTCCCGCCGTACGGGGACTCGCAGCCGGGCGGCCCGCCGATGGCCGCGCGCAACCTCACGATGGGAATCCAGGACCGGCCGCGCTGAACCGCCCCGCCGGGGCACGGCCCCGTCGCCCGGGGGCCTCTTGACGGGCTGAGGACAGGCTTCGCTAATTTAGGTGAGCCTAACCATCTGCTCGCCCCCTGGAGTCCCTGATGCGCCCTGTGTCCGTCCTCGCGATCGCCGGCGCCGCCGCCGTGTCGATGTCCCTGCTCACGGGGTGCGGCGGTGACGGGGACGAGGCGGACGCCGCGGGCGCCATCCCGGTGACGGCCACCGACGACGCGTGCGAGGTGGCCAAGACCGACCTCACCGCGGGCAAGACCACCTTCAAGGTCACCAACAAGGGCTCCAAGGTCAACGAGTTCGAGGTGCTCAAGCCGGACGGCAAGATCCTCGCCGAGCGGGAGAACATCGGCCCGGGGACCAGCGTCGACTTCGTCGTGAACCTGCCCGCCGGGCAGTTCAAGCTGCTGTGCAGCGCCGGGCAGACCGGCAAGGGCCCGTCCCAGAACGTCACGGTCACCGGCGCGGCCGCCGGCGGCGCCGACGCGCGGCTCACCAAGGCCGCCGCCGACTACAAGGCGTTCGTGATCGTCCAGCTCGACGACACGATCGCCAAGACCCGCCAGTTCGTGGACGCGGTCAAGGCCGGCGACGTCGCGAAGGCCAAGGGGCTGTACGCCCCGTCCCGCGTCGGCTGGGAGACGATCGAGCCCGTCGCGGAGAAGTTCGGCGACATCGACCCGAAGGTCGACGCCCGCGAGGCCGACCTCAAGCCGGAGGAGAAGAAGGACTGGTCCGGCTGGCACCTGCTGGAGAAGGCCCTCTGGGAGGACGGCTCGGTCAAGGGCAAGGAGAAGTACGGCGACCAGCTGCTCGCCGACCTCGGGACGCTGAAGTCGCGGCTGCCCGGCCTCACCCTCGACCCCGTCAACGACATGGCGGGCGGCGCCAAGGAGCTGCTGGACGAGGTCGCCACCGGCAAGGTCACCGGCGAGGAGGAGGCGTTCAGCCACACCGACCTGGTCGACTTCAAGGCCAACGTCGACGGCGCCAAGAAGATCTACGACCTGCTCAAGCCGGTCGTCCAGGAGCGGGACGCCCAGCTCGCGGGCGACCTCGACGACAACTTCGCCAAGGTCGAGGGGCTGCTGAAGAAGCACGAGGAGGGCGACGGCTACGTCTCCTACGACAAGGTCGGCAAGGACGACCGCAAGCAGCTGGCGGACGCGGTGAACGCCCTCGGCGAGCCGCTGTCCAAGCTCGCCGAAGCCGTCGCGAAGTGACCGGGACCGGAGAGGCGGCGGCGAGATGACCGAGGCGCGGCCGGGACTGTCCCGGCGCCGGATGCTGGGGTTCTCCGGCGCGAGCCTGCTCGTCGGCGCGGCCGCCGGCGCGGGCATCGACCGGATGGCGTTCGCCGACGGGGACGCGGACGCCGGCGCGGCCGTCGCGTTCCGCGGCCCGCACCAGGCGGGCATCGCCACGCCCGTCCAGGACCGGCTGCACTTCGCCGCGTTCGACGTGACGACCGGCGACCGCGACCGGCTCGTCCGGATGCTGAAGGAGTGGACGGAGGCGGCGGCCGCCATGACCGCCGGGAGGCCCGTCGGGGACGGCGCGGTCGGCGGGCCTGCGGTGGCGCCGCCCGACGACACCGGCGAGGCGCTCGGCCTGCCCCCGTCCCGGCTCACGCTGACGATCGGGTTCGGGCCCACGCTGTTCGAGAAGGACGGGAAGGACCGGTTCGGCCTCAAGGCGCGCCGCCCGGCCGCCCTCGTCGACCTGCCGCACTTTCCCGGCGACAGTCTCGACCCCGACCGCAGCGGCGGCGACATCGCCGTCCAGGCGTGCGCGGACGACCCGCAGGTCGCCGTGCACGCGATCCGGAACCTCGCGCGGATCGGGTTCGGCACCGTCTCGGTCCGCTGGTCGCAGCTCGGGTTCGGCAAGACGTCCTCGACCACGCCGGACGCGCAGACCCCGCGCAACCTGTTCGGGTTCAAGGACGGCACAGAGAACATCGGCTCCACCGACACGGCGCTGCTCGACGAGCACGTCTGGGCGGGGAAGGGCGACGGCGCGGCGTGGATGGCGGGCGGCTCCTACCTCGTCGCCCGCCGCATCCGGATGCACATCGAGACCTGGGACCGGACGTCCCTGCGCGAGCAGGAGGACATCTTCGGCCGGAACAAGGGCGAGGGCGCGCCCGTGGGGGAGGTGAAGGAGCGCGACAAGCCCGTCCTGTCGCGGATGAAGCCGGACGCGCACGTCCGACTGGCGCACCCCGACTCCAACCGCGGGGCGCGGATCCTGCGGCGGGGCTACTCCTTCACCGACGGGTCCGACGGCCTCGGCCGGCTGGACGCGGGCCTGTTCTTCATCGCGTTCCAGCGCGACCCGCGCACCGGGTTCATCCCGATCCAGCAGTCACTGGCGACCGACGCGCTGAACGAGTACATCCAGCACGTCGGATCGGGCGTCTACGCGTGCCCGCCGGGCGTCCGCGAAGGCGGCTTCTGGGGCGACACCCTCTTCACTTAGGACGCGCCGGAGTGGGGCCCTGGCGCTAACCCTGCCCGGCCCGCTCCGAGCGGATGCGGGTCACGACGTCCCCGGCGGCGGTCTTGATCGACTCCAGCTCCCGGAGGTAGGCCCAGTAGTCCGGATGGGCGCCGCCGAGCCGCTTCGGCGCGTTCTCCAGCCGCTCGACCAGCCCGTCCAGCACCCGGACGTGCTGCGGCGCGGGACCGCCCGGCTGGGCCATGGCGAGCCGCTGCGCGTCCCGCACGGCGAACTGGGCGCTCTCGGCGGGCTTGGCGGGGTCGGCGGCGACCGCCTTCAGCTCCTCCACCCGGCCGGTGACCTGCCCGGCGCGGCGGTCGGCGGCGTTCAGCTCGGTGCGCGCGGCCGTGAGCGCCTGCTGCGCCTGCTTCCACTCGGTGCGGGCGACGTGCGCGGACGCCTCGTTCAGCCGCTCCCGGGCCCGCGTGACGGCGGCCTCGATGGACTCCGGCGCGCCCTTGAGGTCCTGCCAGCAGGCCTGCGAGTAGCCGCGCAGCAGCACCCGCATCGCCTCCCGGACGGGCCCGACGCGGTTCGCGGCGGCGTCCGCCCGCGTCCGGACGGAGGCGAGCGAGTTGCGGACCTTCTGCGCCAGCTGCGGCAGCTCCGCGGCGGCCTCCCGGGCCCGCTCGGCGATCTCCCGGACCTCCTCGGCCTTGCGGAGGGCGCCGTCCAGCCCGAGCCCGCCGAGCCCCTTCGAGCCGAGCTGCGCGAGGACCTGCCGGGCACGGGCGAGCTCCGCCTCCGGGTCGGTGGCGTCCATCCCCGCCTCCCGCGCGGCGGTGACGGCGGCGTCGGCGGCGGCGACCGCCTCGCGGGCGGCGGCCAGCCGCGGCGGGAGCTGATCGAGGGCGGCCTCCAGCCGGGCCATCCGCGGCGCGAGCCGCTCGGCGAAGCCGTTGAGGTTGCCGGTGACCTGCTGGAGCCGCTCGGTGGAGGCCACGAACGCGCGGCGGGCCGCGTCGTACTCGGCCGGTGACCGGTCCTGGTCATCGACGTCGTGCGCGTCCAGCACGGAGATGTAGGCGATCGACGCGGCGTCGGCGGCCTCCGACAGCCCGTCGAACTCCCGCCGGACGGGCGCCGCCGCGGCCGCGTCCAGGTCCTCGAAGACGGTGACGCGGCCGCCGAGGTACTTCTGCGCCTGGTCCATGTCGTAGAAGGCGGCCGCCGCCGCCTCCTTGGCCTCGACTGCCGCAGCGGCCGCCTGCGCGCCCCTGCCGCCCCGGCGGCGCTGGTCGCCCGGTCCCCGCAACGCTGCCTCCTCTCGTCCCTGCCCAGTCTGGCCCAGACCGCGCGTGTTTCGCGCCCCGGGTGGGCGTCCGGCCGCCGCCCGGGGCGTTCCGCGTCACAGGTCGACAACGGATGGAACGGATAGCATCGCTGCTACGTCGATAATGCTGGGCGCCGGGTCGGCGTCCCCATACGGCATGCGATCTTGGAGGCCCATCGTGCCCGTCAGCCTGAGCAAAGGCGGCAATGTCTCGCTCACCAAGCAGGCGCCCGGACTGACCGCGGTGATCGTCGGTCTCGGCTGGGACCTGCGGACCACCACCGGCACGGACTTCGACCTCGACGCCTCCGCCATGGTGCTGGACGGCTCCGGCAAGATCATCACCGACCAGCACTTCGTGTTCTTCAACAACCTGCGCACCCCCGACGGCGCGGTCGAGCACAGCGGCGACAACACCACCGGCGCCGGCGAGGGCGACGACGAGCAGCTGAAGGTCAACTTCGGCGCGATGCCGGCCGCCGCCGAGCGGGTGGCGTTCGCGGTCTCGGTCTACGACGCCGACAGCCGCGGGCAGAACTTCGGACAGGTCCGCAACGCCTACATCCGGGTGCTGAACCAGGCCGACGGCGCCGAGATGGCCCGCTACGACCTGTCCGAGGACGCCTCGATGGAGACCGCGATGGTCTTCGGCGAGCTGTACCGCAACGGCACGGAGTGGAAGTTCCGCGCGGTCGGCCAGGGCTACGCGTCCGGGCTGGCCGGCATCGCGATGGACTTCGGCGTCAACCTCTGACCCGCCCCCGCCGACCGGAATCGCCGACCGGAACCGCCGTCCGGTCGGCACCCCGTCCGAACCGCGCCGCGCCCCCGGCCGGCGCAGCACACCACACCAGGAACTTCAGGAAGGGAACGGCCCGAACATGGGAGTCTCACTCGCCAAGGGCGGCAACGTCTCGCTGACGAAGGCCGCGCCCAACCTCACCGCGGTCACCGTCGGCCTCGGCTGGGACGTCCGCGCCACCACCGGCGCCGACTTCGACCTGGACGCGTCCGCGCTGATGCTGGCGGGCACCGGCAAGGTCATCTCCGACCAGCACTTCGTGTTCTTCAACAACCTGCGGAGCCCGGACGGCTCGGTCGAGCACACCGGCGACAACCTGACCGGCGAGGGCGAGGGCGACGACGAGTCGATCAACGTCGACCTCACCGGGGTGCCGGCCGAGTGCGAGCGCATCGTGTTCCCGGTGTCGATCTACGACGCCGACAACCGGCACCAGAGCTTCGGCCAGGTGCGCAACGCCTTCATCCGGATCGTCAACCGGACCGACGGCAACGAGCTCGCCCGGTTCGACCTCACCGAGGACGCCTCCACCGAGACGGCGATGGTCTTCGGCGAGCTCTACCGCCACAACGGCGAATGGAAGTTCAGGGCCGTCGGGCAGGGGTACGCCTCGGGTCTGGCCGGCATCGCGATGGACTTCGGCGTCAACGTCGGCTGAGGTCGGCGCACCCCGCATCCCGGCCGCCCCGCCCGGCCGTCCTCTCTAGCAGAAATACGCGCATGATTCTTCGCACCTTCGGTTGGTCCTTCGGCGTCACGGCCCTCGGGTTGCTGGCCGCCTTCTTCTACGACGGGCCGACCGGCCTCGCGCTGGTCGCCGTCCTGGCCATCCTCGAGATCTCGCTGTCGTTCGACAACGCCGTGGTCAACGCCAAGGTGCTCGACAGGATGAGCCCCTTCTGGCAGAAGATCTTCCTCACCATCGGCATCGCGATCGCGGTGTTCGGCATGCGGCTGGTCTTCCCGCTGCTGATCGTGGGCATCACCGCCAAGCTCGGCCCCGTCGAGGCGTTCGACCTGGCGCTCAACGACTCGCACCGCTACCACCAGCTGATGAACGACGCGTACCCGATGATCGCGGCGTTCGGCGGCATGTTCCTGATGATGCTGTTCCTGAACTTCGTGTTCGAGGAGCGCGGCGACAAGTGGCTGCCGTGGCTGGAGCGGCCGCTCGCCCGCATCGGGAAGCTGGACCAGCTCGCGGTCGTCGTCGCGGGCGGCTCGCTCGCGCTGGTGTCGTGGCTGTCGGCCGACGACCCCGGCAACGTCATGATCGCGGGCGTGCTCGGCATGGTGACCTACATCCTGGTCAACGGGCTCGGCGAGCTGTTCTCCGAGGCGGGCGAGGACGACGAGGACGAGGACGAGGCGGCGGAGGGCGCGGCCGGCGAGGGCCGGGAGGCGGCGCCCGCCGGGCGGTCCGGGCCGAGTTCGCTGGCGCTGGCCACCGGCAAGGCCGGGTTCTTCCTGTTCCTCTACCTGGAGGTGCTGGACGCCTCGTTCAGCTTCGACGGCGTCATCGGCGCGTTCGCGATCAGCACCGACCCGATCGTCATCGCGCTCGGCCTCGGCATCGGCGCCATGTACATCCGGTCGCTGACGGTCTTCCTGGTCCGCAAGGGCACCCTGCACGAGTACGTCTACCTGGAGCACGGCGCGCACTGGGCGATCGGCGCCCTCGCGGTCTGCATGCTGATCAGCATCGGGCACCACGTGCCCGAATGGATCACCGGCGGGCTCGGCGCCGGGCTGATCATCGCGGCGTTCATCAGCTCCATCGTCCGGAACCGGGGCGAGGGCGACGTCGAGGCCCCGCCGTCCGGGGACGGCAAGCAGCTGCACTCCAGCAACGTCTGACCGGCGGATCCCCGCCCGCGCCCGGCACGACCCACCGAAGGAGCCAACGATGTCGATCTCGCTGCAGAAAGGGCAGAAGGTCTCGCTCGCCAAACCCGGCGGCGGGACCCTCACCCGGGTCCGGATGGGGCTCGGCTGGGACGCCGTCGCCAAGAAGGGCCTGTTCGGCAAGGGCAAGGCCCAGTCGATCGACCTGGACGCGTCCTGCCTGCTGTTCGACGCCGCCGGGAACCTCGCCGACCAGGTCTGGTTCCGGCAGCTGCGCAGCAAGGACGGCTCCGTCCAGCACACCGGCGACAACCTGACCGGCGAGGGCGCGGGCGACGACGAGGTCATCAACGTCGACCTGCAGAGCGTCCCCGCCAACGTCGCCCAGCTGGTGTTCACGGTGAACTCCTTCACCGGGCAGGACTTCTCGCAGATCGCCAACGCGTTCTGCCGGCTCGTCGACGAGAGCACCGGGCAGGAGATCGCCCGCTACGACCTGAGCGGCGCCGGCCAGCACAACGCGCAGATCATGGCGAAGGTGTCGCGGGACGGCCAGGGCTGGTCGATGACGGCGATCGGCGCGACCGCGACCGGGCGCACGTTCCAGCACCTGCTGCCCGCCGTGTCGGCGCACCTGTGATCCGGCGGGTGTGACGGGCGCGGCCATGCGGCATTTCGACCACATCGACGCCGCGCGTCGCAAGCACCTGTTCTACCGGCACCCGCGCCCGTTCGACCGGCACGACGACCCGGCGGTGCTGGCCGTCGCGCTCGGCGCGACGCTGTACTGCCCGGCGACGAGGCCCGCCCTCGCCGCCGATGTCGAGCGGGCGGCGGGGCGCGGCGTGATGAGCATGGTCGTCTGCCTGGAGGACGCGATCGCCGACGCGGAGGTCGCGGCCGGCGAGGCGAACCTGGTGGCGCAGTTCCGGACGCTGCACGCCGGCGGCGCGGACGTGCCGCTGCTGTTCGTCCGGATCCGCGACCCCCGGCAGATCGGCGACCTGCTCCGCCGGCTCGGCGGCGCCGCCGACCTGGTCAGCGGGTTCGTGCTGCCGAAGTTCACGCCGGTGTCCGGTGGAGCGTTCCTCGACGCGCTCGCCGACGCCGCCGACCGCACCGGGCGGCGGCTGCTGGCGATGCCGGTGATCGAGAGCCCGGAGGCGGTGTACGCCGAGTCCCGCGCGGAGATGCTGGACGACGTGGCGCGGCTGCTCGCCAAGCACCGGCCGCGGGTCCTCGCGGTCCGGATCGGCGCGACCGACATGTCCGCCGCCTACGGGCTGCGCCGGCCGCCGGACCTCACGATCTACGACATCCGGCCGGTCGCGAACGTGATCTGCGACGTGGTGAACGTCCTCGGCCGGGCCGACGGCACCGGGTACGTGGTGACCGGCCCGGTGTGGGAGTACTTCTCGGCGGGGGAGCGGATGTTCAAGCCGCAACTGCGGCAGTCGCCGTTCGACGCGCAGCAGGCGGCGCCGCTGCGGCAGCGGCTGATCACCTCGGACCTGGACGGCCTGATCCGCGAGGTCCACCTGGACAAGGCCAACGGCCTGACCGGCAAGACCGTCATCCACCCGAGCCACGTGGCGGCCGTCCACGCGCTGTCGGTGGTGACGCACGAGGAGTACTGCGACGCCGCCGACATCCTCGGCGTCGCCGGGGGCGGGGCGATGGCCAGTTCGTACGCGAACAAGATGAACGAGGCGAAGCCGCACCGGGCGTGGGCGCAGCGGCTGATGCTGCGGGCCCGGGTGTTCGGGGTCGCGGCGGAGGGCGTCACGTTCGTCGAGCTGCTGGAAGCGGCGGGCAGCCGGTGACCGCGTCCTGGGTCTCCGCGCGCCTCGGGGTGCGGCTGGCGGACGGCGCGTCCCCGGCCGGCGCCGGGCTGTCGTCGCTGGTGGGGCTGGCGGTGCGCCGCAATCCGCGCCGTGCGCACCTGCTGGTCTCGGCCGTGCTGGGCAAGCACGTCCCGACGGATCCGCGGCTGGTGTACGGGTCGGGGCTGCTGCTGGGCGAGCTCGTGCGCGCGCGCCTGGCGGGCGAGGAGGCGTCCCATCCCGGTGCGCTGCTTTCGGACGCCCTGCGCGGCACGTCCGGGGCCGCCGCGGGGCTGCGCGACCTCATGCGTGCTCCAAAGAGCCCTGTGGACGCGATCGTCCTGGGCTACGCCGAGACCGCCACCGCACTGGGGCATTCGGTCGCGGACGCTCTGGGCGGCGCCTACTACCTGCACTCGACGCGGCGTCCCGTGCCGGGCTTCGCCGCCTACGGCGGGTTCGAGGAGGAGCACAGCCACGCCACGAGCCACCTGCTGCTGCCGGCCGACCCGGTGATGCTCGACCGGGACCTGCCGGTGGTGCTGGTGGACGACGAGCTGTCCACGGGCCGGACGGTGCTGAACACCATCGAGACCTTGCACGCCGCTCGGCCGAGGGGGCATTACGTCCTGGCGTCCCTGGTCGACTTGCGCGACCCCGCCGACAGGGCGCGCATGGACGCTCTTGCCGACCGTCTTGGCACCCGCATTGACGCGGTGGCACTGGCCGGGGGGCGCGTGGAGCTTCCAGAGGGCATCCTTGAGGCGGGGCAGTCGCTCGTCGCCGGTATGTCCGGCGGCTCTGCCGCCGTCCTTGGCGGTGTGCAGTCCGAGGTGGCGCGGGCTGCGCTGGACTGGCCCGCCGACCTGCCGGACGGCGGCCGGCACGGCTTCCTCCCCGAGCACCGGGTGCGGCTGGAGAAGGACCTCGCCCGCATGGGCGACGTCCTCGCGGCGGAACTCGTCCCAGGGGCGTCACGGGTTCTCGTACTGGGCTTCGAGGAGCTGATGTACGCGCCGCTGCGTCTGGCGGAGGCGCTCGCCGACACCCTGCCGGACGTGGACGTCCGCTACTCCACGACCACGCGTTCGCCGGTGCTCGCCGTAGACGACCCCGGGTACGCGATCAGAACGCGCTTGGTGTTCCCCTCACACGACGACCCCGCCGACGGGCCGGGGGAGCGGTACGCCTACAACGTGGCCCCTGGCGCCGGTGAGCGCGGGTTCGACCAGATCATCTTCGTGGTGGACGACATCGGCGACACCGAGGCGCTCGCAGGCGGGCTCTTGGAACGGCTGCGCGCGCTTGCGCCGGTGCTGGTCGCCACCGTCCCCGCCTACAGGAGGGACACGTGAAGCCGCTGTACGGGCCGTCCTTCGGCAGTTACCCGGCCGAGGACGTCGCCTGGCTGCTCAAGGACCTCTCGCATGTGCGGCTGGAGGCGCCGACGGAGGAGCGCGAGGCGGCGATCCAGGCGGGACGCGCCCACTACGCCGAGTCGCTCCCCGTCGAATACCAGCCGGGCCCGGAGTACCGGCGGCTGTTCCACCGGGCGCTGGAGGCGTCGGCGGAGCGGCTCGCCTACGCGGCCGGGCTCGTCACCGAGATGGTCCTCGCCGAGCGCGGCCCCGACGCCGTCCTCGTGTCGCTGGCCCGCGCGGGGACGCCCGTCGGGATCCTGCTGCGCCGCTGGGCCCGCTACGCGCACGGCCTCGACCTCCCGCACTACGCGGTCAGCATCGTCCGGGACCGCGGCATCGACGCCGTCGCGCTGCGCTACCTCGCCGAGCACCACGACCCCGCGTCCGTGATGTTCGTGGACGGCTGGACCGGCAAGGGCGCGATCACGCGGGAGCTGACCGCCGCGCTCGCGCCGACCCCGTTCCCCGCCGACCTCGCCGTCCTCGCCGACCCCGGGCGCTGCACGTCCCTCTACGGCACCCGCGACGACTTCCTGATCCCGTCCGCGTGCCTCAACTCGACCGTGTCCGGCCTGGTCAGCCGGACCGTCCTGAACGCCGAGCTGATCGGGCCGGACGACTTCCACGGTGCCAAGTTCTACCGGGAACTGGCCGGCGACGACGTGTCCGCCCTGTTCCTCGACGCCGTCTGCGCGCGGTTCCCCGACGTGGCCGAACGCGTCGCCAAGGACCTGCCCGACCTGCGCGCCGCCGACCGCGCGCCCGACTGGTCCGGGTGGGAGGCCGTCGCGCGCTGCGCCGAGGCCGAGGGCGTCGACGACCTGAACCTCGTCAAGCCGGGGATCGGGGAGACCACCCGGGTGCTGCTGCGGCGCGTCCCGTGGAAGGTGCTCGTCCGCGCGGACGCGGGCCCCGAAGTGACGCACATCAGGCTGCTCGCCGACGAACGCGGCGTGCCCGTCCGTGAAGTCGAGCCCGAACGGTTCCCCTACGCGTGCATGGGGCTCATCCACCCGCGCTTCGGAAAGGGAGCCGTCCAGTGACCGTCCTGGTGTGCTCCGACCTCGACCGTACGCTCATCTACTCCGCGGCCGCCTTCGCCTTGGACGGCCCAGACGAGGCCATGCCGCGCCTGCTCTGCGTGGAGTTCTACCAGGGCGCGCCGCTCTCCTACATGACCGAGTCCTCAGCGCGGACACTCGAAACCCTCGCGACGGCCGCCGCGTTCGTCCCGACGACGACGCGCACACCCGAGCAGTACCGGCGCATCCACCTGCTGGAGAAGCCGCCCGCGTACGCCATCTGCGCCAACGGCGGCCACATCCTCGTGGACGGCGAGGACGACCCCGAATGGGCACGGACCGTCCGCTCCAAGGTCGCGGACGGCTGCGCCCCTCTCGCGGACGTCCAGCACCACCTCGCCCAGACCGGCGGCGACTTCGTCCTGAAGCAGCGCACGGCATCCGACCTGTTCGCCTACAGCGTCGTCGACCGGGCCGCCCTCCCGCCCGGATGGGTCGACGACCTCACCGGCTGGTGCGCCGAACGGGGCTGGCGGACGTCCCTGCAAGGCCGCAAGGTCTACTGCCTGCCCGCCTGCCTGACCAAGGCCGCCGCCGCCCACGAGGTCGCCCGCCGCACCGGCGCCACCGCGACCCTCGCCGCCGGCGACTCCTTCCTCGACACCGAACTCCTCGAAGCGGCCGACCGGTCGATCCGCCCCGCCCACGGCGAACTGCACGGCACCGGCTGGACGTCCCCCACCACCGCCGTCACGTCCGGCAAGGGCATCGCCGCAGGCCAGGAGATCGCCGAATGGCTCCTGGCCCGCGCCACCGAACCGTAAATAATCACGGACCACTCGCCGACCCCGTTGAGAATCGACACACCTCCAGGGGTCGCCGTCACCGCGATCTGAGGTGACAATCACGGTGAGAGCCCCCCGCTCGCCGAGGAGGTCACCTGGACCACATGAGCTCCCGTCTGACCGGTGACGAGACCGCGCTGTGGAAGGCCGCGGCCCGGGTACTCGACGCGAACTGGACAGGGACCGCGACCGCCGCGTCGCCCGGCCTCTACCCCCACCAGTGGAGCTGGGACGCGGCGTTCATCAGCATGGGCCTCGCCCGCCACCGCCGCGACCGCGCCGAGACGGAACTGCTCACCCTCTTCCGCGGCCAATGGGCCGACGGGATGCTCCCGCACATCGTCTTCAACACCAGCCTCGCCCGGCACGCGTTCTTCCCCGGTCCCGAACTGTGGCGCAGCGAACACCAGCCCGACGCGCCCCGCGGCGTCCACACCTCCGGCCTCACCCAGCCGCCGCTGCACGCCCTCACCGCCCTCCGCCTCCACGAAAGCGCCACCGACGCGGACGGCAGCCGCGCCTTCCTCGCCCGCCTCTACCCCATGCTCACCGCCCAGCACCGCTACCTCGCCCGCGTCCGCGACATCGCCGCCAGCGGCCTCATCGCCATCTGCCACCCCTGGGAATCAGGGCTCGACAACAGCCCCGCCTGGGACC
>NZ_VCKZ01000207.1 GCF_005889745.1 Actinomadura geliboluensis | reverse complement strand
CCGTGAGGCAGCGGCGGACCTGCGGGGAACGGCTACCTCGACTTCTGCCCGGCGTCGGCACCGCCCTGCCCGGGTCTCCTCGTCATAGGACTACGCTGGGCGCATCCCTTCTCTACGATGACCGGGAGCAGATCGTGAGGGAGGAGTCACGAAACGTGAAGACCTTGTCAAACGAGGAAGTGTCGAGGCTGCCCGACACGCCCTACAACCTGTGGGTGCGCGGCGAACTCGATGACCACGTCGACGCCCCCGAAGGATCCCGGATCGAGATCATCGGAGGAAAGGTCGTCGTGTCCCCGCCCCCAGGTCTTTCCCATGGCGGCCCCATCCGGTTCATCACACGGGCCTTCGAGCGCGCAGGCGACGCCGACCCCGAGTTCCCGTGGGCGGTGCAGCAGGTCGCCGGGGTGAGGCTCGTGGGGCTGGGCGACGGGTACATCCCCGACCTCGTGGTCACGACCGAGGAGATCCTCCTCGCGAGCGAGAAGGCACGGCTGCCCGAACTCGCGTCCGACGAGATCGAGATGGTGGTGGAGGTCACCTCCCGGTGGGGGGCCGACGGCGACCGGCCGCCGCGGCAGACGCCGCCCCGCGACAAGAACAAATGGACCGGCTATGCACAGGCGGAGGTCCCCTACTACCTCCTCATCGACCGTGCTCCCAAGATCGCCAGATCGACGCTGTACTGCATCCCCGACCGGGCCACGGGCGCCTACCTCCATCAGGAGTGCTGGGAGTTCGGCGAGACGATCCACCTGCCCGACCCGTTCGACCTCGAGATCGACACCACCCACTGGGTGACGTGGGAGAGCTGATCACGGCCCACCCCGTCGAGGGCGGGCCCGTGCTCCGGGCCGGTCAGCGCGCGCGACCGGCCGGGTCGCGCGTCCACGGCGTCGTCAGAGGGTCTGGCTGAGGGCCTTGATGGGCATCTGGAGGTCGGTGAGCAGGTCCAGGTCCTTCTGGGCGGGGCGGCCGAGGGTGGTCAGGTAGTTGCCGACGATGATGGCGTTGATGCCGCCGAGCATGCCCTCGCGGGTGCCGAGGTCGCCGAGGGTGAGTTCGCGGCCGCCGGCGTAGCGGAGGATCGTGCGGGGCAGGGCCAGCCGGAACGCCGCGATGGTCTTCAGTGCCTCGGTGCCCTCGACCAGCGGGAGGCTGGCGAACGGGGTGCCGGGGCGGGGCGCCAGGAAGTTCAGCGGGACCTCGTCGGGTTCGAGCTCGGCGAGCTGGGCGGCGAACTCGGCGCGCTGCTCGACGGTCTCGCCCATGCCGACGATGCCGCCGCAGCACACCTCCATGCCCGCGGCCTTCACCATGCGGAGGGTGTCCCAGCGCTCCTCCCACGAGTGGGTGGTGACCACGTTCGGGAAGTGGGAGCGGGCCGTCTCCAGGTTGTGGTTGTAGCGGTGGACGCCCATCGCGGCCAGCTCGTCCACCTGCTCCTGGGTGAGCATGCCGAGCGAGCACGCGATGTTGATCTCGACGGCGTCGTTGATGGCCTTGACGCCCTCGCGGACCTGCGACATCAGCCGCTCATCCGGGCCGCGGACGGCGGCGACGATGCAGAACTCGGTGGCTCCGGTCTGCGCGGTCTCCTTCGCCGCCGCCACCAGTTCGGGGATGTTCAGCCACACCGACCGGACCGGCGACTCGAACTTGCCGGACTGGGAGCAGAAGTGGCAGTCCTCGGGGCAGCCGCCGGTCTTCAGCGACACGATGCCCTCGACCTCGACCTCCGGGCCGCACCAGCGCATCCGGACCTCGTGCGCGAGCGCGAGCAGGTCCTCCAGCCGGTCGTCGGGCAGGGCGAGGACGTCCAGGACCTGCTGTTCGGTCAGGCCCCGGCCCTCCTCCAGGACCTGGCGGCGGGCGGTGTCGAGGATGTCCGTCACGTGCTCTCCTTGTCGAGGCCGAAGCTGTCGCGGAAGGCGGCGGCGTCGAAGCCGCCGCCGAGCGAGGGGGCGAGGCCGCGGTGCGCGGCCACCAGGAACTCCGCCGGGTCCAGGGCGCCCGCGTCGGCGGGCAGCGCGCCGGACAGCGGGCGGGCGGCGATGGTCTCCAGGTCGCGGATGTTGCTGCGCATCGCGAGGTCCGGGTCGTCCGGCCAGGCGCCGATCACGATGCCGGCGAGTTGCACCCCGCGGTGCGCCATCGCCTCCAGCGTGAGCGCCGTGTGGTTGAGCGTGCCGAGGCCGGGGCGGGCCACGACGACGACGGCGGCGCCGAGCCAGCGCGCCAGGTCGGCGATCGTGGTGCCCTCCTCGTCGTAGCGGACGAGGAGCCCGCCCGCGCCCTCCACGAGCACCAGCCGGCGGGTGGCGGCGAGCTCCCCGACGCGTTCGGCGGCCTCCGCCAGCCGGACCGGCGGCAGCCCGGCGGTGCGGGCCGCGGCGGCCGGGGACAGCGGGTCGGGGAAGCGCGCGAACTCGTGCACGTCGTCGAGGGCGGCGAGCCGGCGCACGTCGTCGAGGTCGCCGGGCCCAGCGCCGTCCACCCCGGTCTGGCCGGGTTTGACGACGGCGACCGACGCGCCGCGGGCGGCGGCGACCGCGGCCAGCGCCGCGGTGACGACCGTCTTGCCCACGCCGGTACAGGTCCCGGTCACAACGAGCACACTCACAAGGCGGCACACTAGCGCGGGCCCGCATCGGGGACGCCCGCCGGATCCCACAGTCTTCGGCGGCCGTTTTTGTAACGGGCGGAACGGCGGGCGGCGCGGGCGCGTCAAAGCTCCATGGCCGGTCCGTACACACGTTCCCGCTGGGTGCCGGCTCTCGCCTGCGCGGCGCTGACCGCCTGCGCGGCGGTCGCCTGCGGCGAAGGGTCCGGCAGCGCCGGGCCCCCGGCGCCCACCACGTCCGCGACCTCGTCCCCCGCCAAGGACACCCCCGCCGGTGAGCAGCTCGTGCTCCGCCGGCGCCAGACCGGAGGCATCGCCGGCATCGGCGGCCCCGGTAGCGTTCCCGACTTCTCGCTCTACTCGACCGGACGCGCGGTCGCCCTCGCCGGGAGCGAGCTGACCGAGTACCGCCTGAAACCGGACGCGCTGCGCCGCCTCCTCGACGAGGCGCGCGCGGCGGGTCTCGACCGCTCGCACACGGTCGGCTCCGACCGGATCGCCGACGCGATGGTCACGGTCGTGACCATGGGCGGCGCGACGACCCGCGTCATCCAGCCGGAGTCGCAGGCGGGCCCGGAGGCCCGGTTCCTGAAGCGGCTCGACCCGGCCGGGTGGCCCGCGTCCGACCAGGCCGCGAAGCCCGCGCCGTACCGGGCCGCGAAGACGGCCGTCCTCGCGGGCGAGGCGGCCGGGGCCGGCACCGTCCGGACGTGGCCGCTGGAGCCGCTCGGCGACGGGGTGCCGGTGGCCGGGGCCGTCTGCACGCTCGCGCCGTCCGCGAAGGTCCCGGACGCGAAGCCCGGCACGGCGTGGCGCAGCGAGGGCAAGACCTACTCGGTCCGCCTGCGGCCCCTGCTGCCCGGCGAGTCGTCCTGCCGCGACGTGGCTTAGCGTCCGTCCAGCTCGGCGGCGACCTCGCGCGCGGTCGCCGCCAGTTCGGGGTCGAGCCGGTCGAGGCGCTCGTCGAGGTCGTCGGCGAAGCGGAGGCGTTCGACGTCGGGCGCCGGGACGGCCTCCGGCATCCACGCCGAGTGGATCAGGAACGGCACCGTCGTGCCGCGCGGCGGCGCCAGGACGGCGACGGGGCCGTGCCCGACGCCGGAGGCGTCGAACAGTTCGACGCGGAACCGGTCGTCGTTGTGGACGGCCACGACCAGGTAGCCCTCGTGGCCGCCGGGGTCCGCGCCCGCGTAGCGGCTGCCGCCGTGCCCGCGCGGGACGAAGGACGGCGACGTCGGGTAGTCGTCCAGCGCGAACGTCCACTCCGACAGGGCCTTGAGGTCCTCGCGGTCGTGGCTCACCAGGACGGCCGGTGTCTCCTCGGGCGGGAACAGGGACGGGTCGATCCGGCCCGCGTAGTTGCGCAGGGCGCGCCGGTTCACCGCCTCCGGGTGGAACCCGAGGTAGATGAGGTGGTGCCGGGTCGGGGCGCGCTGCCCCTCGATGCTCCAGTCGATCGCGGACAGCTCCGCCTGCCACCAGCGCTCGGGGTCGCGGGCGCGGGCGCGCTCCAGGATGCGGCCGGTCTCGGGGTCGAACTGCATGACGGTGGTGAGCGCGGGCGCCATGCCGTGGCAGTACATGCCGCGCAGGGCGGGGTCGATCGGGCGGCCGTGGACGTCGACGTCGTCCTCGCGCAGGTACATGCCGATGTCGACGCCTTCGCCGTGCTCCATGACGACCTGGACGCCGTCGGAGTCGTCGTAGCGGGCGTAGAAGTGGTTGACCTCGGGCGCGAGCCGGAACTGCGCGCAGGCCACGGTCGCCCTTCCGGGAGTGAGGTCGTCCTTGCGGATCAGCAGGACGGGCCCGTCCGGGTTGTTGGGCGCGGTCCGGTCGCCGCCGAAGATCTCGTCGACCTCCAGCTTGAACGCGGTGTCGGCCAGGACCAGCCAGTCGCGGGTCTGGGTGATGGTGTGCGTGGCCTGCGGCAGCGCCGCGCCCTCGACCTCCCAGCGCCGGACGCGGGTGCCCGTCCCGTCGTAGCGGATCACCGAGACGGCGCCGGTCAGCACGTCGCGGCTGACGCTCCACAGGCAGCCGCGTTCGGGATCGACGACGGGGTGGGCGGTGGTGGCGACGAGCGGCAGGACGGCGTGGTCCATCGCGGGCCTCCAGTCGTCGCGGTGGCCGACCTCGGCGACGAACTCCAGCGTGACCGGGTCGACCTCGACCGGCCGCCCGGCGTCCCAGGTGGCGAACAGCCGGTCGCCCCACGGCAGCGGCGCGGTGTTGGCGGCGTTGACGAACCCCCACGGCGAGTCGGTGCCGACCGGGCCGGCGGTGAACAGGTCGGGCCGCCGTTCGCGCAGCCGGACCGACGGCGTGCCGATGACGCGGGCCCGCCACGGGAACCGGCCGTCCGGTCCCGGCCGCAGCGGCATCCGCGCGACGATCCCGTCGCCGAAGAACGCGTGCCGGGGGCGGGTCCGCTGGTCGGAGGTGCTGACGACGTAGTGGCCGCGCACGTCGTCCGGCCAGGTCCCGGCGACGACCTCCAGGTCCAGGTCGGTGACGTCCTGCGTGCCGAGGATGGAGCGGGGAACCGGCATCAGTCCTCCAGTGTTATTGGCTCCCCGCCAATCAACAGGCGGGCGCCCGGCGCCGTCAAGCCCGCCCGGAGGGCCGCCGCGCATCCCGAATACCCTGGTTCGGCGCGGTTCGTCGGCCGCGGTGGCAGTGGGGGAAATGCGCATGCTCATGGAGGACGCCGGACGGGTCGTCGTACGGCCGGCCCGGCCGGAGGAGTACGGCCTCGTCGGCGAGCTGACCGTGGAGGTCTACGTGCACGGCGGGCTGGTGTCGCCCGAGTCGTCGTACGTGCGGACGCTGCGGGACGCGGGCGACCGGGCGGCCAAGTCGGAACTGCTGGTCGCCGAGGTCGCGGGCGAGATCGCCGGTGCGGTGGCGTACTGCCCGCCCGGCAGCCCGTACGCGGAGCTGGCCGGCCCCGGCGAGGCCGAGTTCCGGATGCTCGCCGTCCGGGAGGCGGCGCGCCGGACGGGCGTGGGGCGCGCCCTGGTGCTGGCCTGCGTCGAGCGGGCGCGCGCGGCCGGGCTCAGCGGGCTGCGGCTGTCGACGCAGCGCAACATGACCGCCGCGCAGCGGATGTACGAGCGGATGGGGTTCGTCCGCACCCCGGAGCACGACTGGTCGCCGGTACCGGGCGTCGACCTGCTGACCTACGCGCTGCCGCTCTGAGGCTGCAGCTCGCCGTGCGCGGCGCAGCGGGCCGTCCAGCCGAGCGGGGTCACCTGGACGACCATGCGGCGGCGGCAGTGCGCGCAGTAGCGGGGCGGTTCCATCTCGCGGGCGGCGCGGCAGGCGGCGTGGTCGCCCTCGGCGGCGGGCTCGCCGCAGCGGTCGCAGTACACGGGCCCACCCTATGCCGGGCCGCCGGCGCGCATGCGGGCGACGGTCCCGGTGTCGTAGGTCCCGTCCGCGAACTCGCGGCGGTCGAGCAGCTCGCGCAGGAACGGCAGGTTCGTCGGCGGCCCCTCGATGCGGAAGGCGTCGACGGCCGCGCGAGCGAGGGCGAGCGCGTGGGCGCGGTCGGCGCCGTGCACGGACAGCTTCGCGATCAGCGGGTGGTAGTGCGGGGTGACGGTGTTGCCCTCGGCGTAGCCGGCGTCGATGCGGATGCCGTCGCCGACGGGCTCCTCCCACACCTTGATCTCGCCGGAGCCGGGCAGGAAGCGGTGCGGGTCCTCGGCGTGGACGCGGAACGCGATCGCGTGGCCGCGCGGTTCGGCGGCGGTGAACGAGACCGGCTCGCCGGCGGCGATCCGGAACTGCTGCTCGACGAGGTCGATGCCGGTGACCATCTCGGTCACGATGTGCCCGGACGGCAGGCGGGTGCTCATCTCCAGGAAATAGAACTCCTGCGCGGCCGGGTCGACGAGGAACTCGATGCTGCCCGCGCCCTGGTAGCCGACGGTCTCTCCCGCGCGGACGGCCGCCGCCAGCATGCGCGCCCGCAGCTCGGGGGTCAGGCCCGGCGACGGGGTCTCCTCGACGATCTTCTGGAAGTGGCGCTGGACGGAGCAGTCGCGCTCGCCGAGCGCGAGCACCGTGCCGTCCGCGAGGCCGAGGATCTGCACCTCGATGTGCAGGGCGCCCGGCACGTACCGCTCCAGCAGGACCTCGCCGTGCCCGAAGACGCCGTCGGCGGCGGCGCGGGCGGTCGCGTACGCGGCGTGGACGGACCGCTCGTCGTGCGCGACGGCGAGGCCGATGCCGCCGTCGCCCGCGGCGGGCTTGAGCATCACGGGGTAGCCGACGCGCGCGGCCTCCTCGGCGGCGGTGCCGGCGTCCGGGACCGGTTCCCACGCGCCGGGCGCGACGGGGACGCCGGCCTCCTTCATCAGGTTCCGGGAGTTGATCTTGTCGCCCATCCGGGCGACCGCGAGCGGCGGCGGGCCGACCCAGACCATGCCGCGGCCCGCGACCTGCCGGGCGAACGAGGCGCTCTCGGCGAGGACGCCGTCGCCCGGGTGGACGGCCCGAGCGTTGGTGCGGTGCGCGGCCTCCAGGATCGCGGCGGCGTTGAGGTAGCCGCGGGCGGGGTCGGCGGGGCCGATGAGGACGGCCTCGTCGGCCTCGGCGACGAACGGCAGGTCGGCGTCGGCCTCGGAGTACACGGCGATGGCCTTGAGGCCCATCGCCCGCGCGGTGCGCAGGATCCGGCCGGCGATCTCCCCGCGGTTCGCCACGAGCACGGACTCGAACACTGCGGCCTCCTCCTCGCGCGCGCCCGGACCGGGCGTCCCGTCCCGGCAGAGACTAGTGCCGATCGCCGCCGCATGCCCCCTCGCCGCGGACGTGCGTCCGGCCCCGTCCCCGGTCTGGACCGGGACGGGGCCGGACGCCGCGTTCAGCCCGCCGCGATGATCTTCGCGGCGGCCGCGGGCGGGACCTCGGCGTGCGCCGCGAACCGCATGGTGAAGACGCCGCGGCCGGACGTCATGCCGCGCAGGTCCCCGACGTAGCCGAACATCTCCGCCAGCGGGACGAGAGCCTGGACGGTCCGGGCGCCGCCGCGCTCGCCCGTCCCCTCGACCCGGCCGCGGCGGCCGTTGAGGTCGCCGATGACCGCGCCGAGGTGCTCCTCGGGCGTGGTGACCTCGACGGTCATCACGGGTTCGAGCAGCACCGGGGACGCGCGCCGGAGCGCCTCCCGGACCGCCAGCGAACCGGCGATCTTGAAGGCGAGCTCGGACGAGTCGACCGGGTGGAAGTCGCCGTCGGTGAGGACGACCCGCACGCCCGTCATCGCGTAGCCCGCGACGGTGCCGGTCCGCAGCGCCTCCTGGCAGCCCGCGTCCACGGACGGGACGAACTCCTTCGGGATCCGCCCGCCGGTGATCCGGTTGACGAACTCGTACCCGTCCTCGATGGGTTCGAGGGCGATCTGCACCTTCGCGTACTGGCCCTTGCCTCCCGTCTGCTTGCGGTGCGTCAGGTCGACCCGCGGGACCGCCCTGCGGATCGTCTCGCGGTAGGCGACCCGTGGGCGGCCCACGTTGGCCTCGACATGGAACTCCTCCTTCAGGCGGTCGACGAGGACCTCCAGGTGGAGCTCCCCCATGCCGCCGATGACGGTCTGCCCGTCCTCGTCGCGGACCTGGAGGGACGGGTCCTCCTCCGCCAGCCGGTGGACGGCCGCGCCCAGCCTCTCCACCTCGCCCCGGGACCTCGGCTCGATCGCGACCTCGATGACCGGGGCCGGGAAGTCCATGGACTCCAGGACCACCGGGTGCGCGGGGTCGCACAGCGTCTCGCCGGTGGCGGTCTGCTTGAGGCCCATGACGGCGACGATGTCGCCCGCGCCCGCCGCGCCGATCTCCACCCGCTTGTCCGCGTGGACGCGGTAGATCTTGCCGATCCGCTCCTTGCGGCCCTTGGCGCCGTTCAGCACCGCGTCCCCCGGCTCCAGGCGTCCGGAGTAGATCCGGACGAAGGTGAACCGGCCCAGGTGCCGGTCGGTCACGACCTTGAACGCGAGCGCGGCCAGCGGCGCCTCGTCCGAGACCGGCGTCCCGCCGGAGACCGGCGCGACGTCCAGCGGCGACGGCAGGTACCGCACCACCGCGTCCAGCAGGGGCTGGACGCCCTTGTTCTTGAACGCGCTGCCGCACAGCACCGGGGTCGCGGCCGACGTGACCGTCAACCGGCGGATCGCGGCATGGAGCTGCTCCTCGGACGGCTCGACGCCGTCGAGGTACAGCGCCATGGCCTGCTCGTCGTGCTCGGCGACCGTCTCGACGAGCGCGCGCCGCCACCGCCGCGCGTCCTCGGCCAGGTCGGACGGGACGTCCACGACCGTGTGCCGCTCATCGGGCCAGACGTGGGCCCGCATGGCGACGAGGTCGACGACGCCCTCGAACCCGGCCTCGGCCCCGATCGGCAGCTGCACGGCCAGCGGCACGGCCCCGAGCCGTTCGCGAATCATGTCCACGCACCGGTGGTAGCCGGCGCCGGCGCGGTCGAGCTTGTTGACGAAGCAGACGCGCGGCACGCCGTACCGGTCGGCCTGCCGCCACACCGTCTCCGACTGCGGCTCGACGCCCGCGACGCCGTCGAACACGGCCACGGCCCCGTCGAGGACGCGCAGGCACCGCTCGACCTCGATGGTGAAGTCGACGTGGCCCGGCGTGTCGATGAGGTTGACCGTGTGGCCGTCCCAGTGGCAGGTCGTCGCGGCCGAGGTGATCGTGATGCCGCGGTCGCGCTCCTGCTTGAGGTGGTCGAGCGCGGCGGCGCCGTCGTGGACCTCGCCGATCCGGTGGGAGACGCCGGTGAAGAACAGGATCCGCTCGGCGGTCGTCGTCTTGCCGGCGTCGATGTGCGCCATGATCCCGATGTTGCGGACCTTGGCGAGGGCAAGGGCGGTGGTTGTCATCGGGATCCTCCTTTTCGCTCGATGACGACCGCCGCGGGACAAGATCGTCCTTCGCGGCATCCGCGACGGTAACCGCCGGGGCCGCGCGGGCGCGAGGGGTTTTCCCGTCAGGGGCCGGTGCCGCGCTCGACCTCGGGGAGGGTCTCGATGACGCTGCGCAGGTGGGCGCGGGCGGCGCGCTCGGCGGCGTCCGGGTCGCCGGCGGCGATCGCCTCGATGATGTCCAGGTGCTGCGGCAGCGAGGTCTGCGGCCGGCCGGGGTGCACGGCCAGCCGGAACTGGTGCCGGACGTTCTGCGCGCGCAGCCGCTCCAGGACGCCGGCCGCCGTCCGCTGCCCGCCGATCTCGCGGACGCGGCGGTGCAGGAGCTCGTTCAGCCGGGAGTAGCCGAGCACGTCGCCGGACGCCACGGCGGCGCGCATCTCCTCCCCGATCTCCCGCAGCTCGGCGGTGTCGGCGGCGGTGGCGCGCGCGGCGGCCTTCGCGGCGCACAGGCCCTCGACCACCATCCGGACCTCGGAGATCTCGACGGCCTCCGCCAGGGACACCGCGCGGACGCGGGCGCCGCGGTTCTGCACGCGCTCGATGAGCCCCTCGCCGGCCAGTTCGGCGAGGGCCGCGCGGACCCCGGCGCGGCTCGCGGCGAACTCCTCGGACAGGTCCGCCTCGATCAGCCGCTGGTTCGGCACGAACCGGCCGCTCAGGATCGCCTCGCGGATCCCGTTCACCACGTCGGACACCGGCACTCCCGGATTGTCGCCATTTTTGTCGCTGATCTAGGGTAGCCGGTGCGGGACATCTCGGCAGGGAGGAGAGCGGCATGCCCATCGTCGCCGTACTGGGACTGGGCGAGGCGGGCGGCGCCATCGCGGCCGACCTCGCCGCGGCGGGCGCGGCCGTGCGGGCCTACGACCCGGCCGTCCCCGCGCCGGACGGCATGACGGCCTGCCGGGGCGAGGCGGACGCCGCGGCCGGGGCCGATCTCGTGCTGAGCGTCAACAGCGCGCACGACGCCGCCGCCGCGCTCAGGGCCGGTGCCGGGGCGGTCGGTGACGGCGCCGTCTGGGCCGACCTGAACACCGGCTCCCCCGGCCTGAAGCGGGAGCTCGACGCGGTCGCGCGGGAGCGCGGCGTCCGGTTCGCCGACGTGGCGATCATGGCGCCGGTGCCGGGGCGCGGGCTCCGCACGCCGCTGCTGGTCAGCGGCGCCGGCGCCGACCGGGTCGCGGACGTCCTCGGCCCGCTCGGCGCCGATGTCCAGGTGATGGACGGTCCCGCCGGGCTCGCCGCGGAGCGCAAGCTGCTGCGCAGCGTGTTCTTCAAGGGCCTCGCCGGGGCGGTCGTCGAGGCCCTCGAAGCCGCGCGGGCCGCCGGCTGCGAGGACTGGCTCCGCGCGAACATCGTCGAGGAGCTGACCGCCGCCGGCGAGCACACCGTGGACCGGCTGGTCAGCGGCACCCGCAAGCACGCCGTCCGGCGCGCCGCCGAGATGGAGGCGGCGGCGACCATGCTGGCGGAGCTGGACGTCCCGCCCGCGATGGCCGCCGCCAGCCGCGACCTGCTGCGCCGCCTCGCCGGATGACCCCGGCGGTGCCCTAGCCGACCGGCGGGGTGCCGTGGGTGTGGAACGACTCGATCGTCTTCAGCCCCCACGCCTGGCCCTTCGCGCGCTCGGCCTCGGTCCAGGTGATCGTCTTCCAGTCGGGCGCGAGGACGAGCCGGGCGCACGGATTGCACAGCTCGACGCGGTTGCCGCCCGGCTCGTAGACGTAGAGGAAGAACGTCTGCTGGATGGCGTGCTTGTGCGGCCCGGTCTCGATGAAGACGCCGTTGTCGAGGAAGATGTCGGCGGCGCGGAGGATGTCCTCGCGGGTGTCGGTCGCGAACGCGATGTGGTGCAGGCGGCCGTTGCCGCGCGTCCAGTCCCGCGTGTAGACGAGGTCGTAGGACTTGTTGGTGAAGGTCAGCCACCGCGCGCCGATGGTGCCGTCGTCCAGCCGGATCTGCTCGGTCGGGTGCGCGCCGAGCACGTCCCGGACGAAGCCGGTGCTGGGCTCGACGTCGGCGGCCAGGAAGTTGACGTGGTCGAGGCGGCGGACGCACACGCCCATCGCCGGGTACGCCTGCGCCTGGTTCTTCAGCGACGGCGCCAGCTCCGGCGGCGCCTCGTACCACTCCGACTCCCAGTAGATCTCCAGCTCGTGCCCGTCGGGGTCGCGGAAGACGTAGGCCGGGCCGAGGCCGGGGTCGCCGTCCCGCCAGCCGATGCCGAGCCCCGCGTCCTCGATCGCCCGGACGCGTCGGTCGAGCGCCTCCGGGGAGGACGCGCGCAGCCCGGTCCGCCGGATGCCGGACGTGGTGTGCGCGGTGAGCTTGAGGGTGTGGTGCTCGTAGTCGTCCCAGGTCCGCAGGTACACCGAGTCGCCCTCGGCGCCGACCTCGGTGAGGCCCATGACGCGGGTGAAGAACCACAGGCTCTTCTCGGGCTCGGGGGTGAGCAGCTCGACGTGCGCGACGTGGGCGATCTCGTGCTTGGGGCTCATGGGGAACTCCGGGGGAAGACGGTTCCGTCGAAGAGTTTGCGCGCGGTCCGGACGACGGCGGCGCGCCGGACGGCCGTGCCGTCGAGCTCGACCACCGCGTCCAGCCGGCCGGCCGGGTGCTCGATGCTCAGGGCGGCGCCGGGCGGCGGGAGCTCGGCGAGGTCGCGGCCTACGGCGCCGTCCAGGAGCAGCGCGGTGGCGACGGTGACGGCGCCGAGGACGCCGATCGAGGCGTGCATCCGCAGCGGGATGAACGTGCGGGTGCAGATCGTCCCGCCGTCGCGGGGCGGCGCGACGAGGGTCGTCTTCGGGATCGATGCGGCCGCGACGTCGCCGAGGCCCATCAGCTCGCCCGCCGCGAGCCGCAGCGCCTGGATCCGGTCGCGCAGGTGGGACAGGTCGGTCTCGTAGCCGGTGGCCCCGAGGTCGGACGCGGCGGCGACCACGACCGGCATCCCGTTGTCGATACAGGTGACCTCGATGCCGCCGACCACGTCGCGGACGCGGCCGGTCGGCAGCAGCGCCCCGCACGCCGAGCCCGCCGTCCCGGCGAAGTCGAGGTCGATCCGCGCCGCCGTGCCGGGCACGCCGGAGATCGCGGTGCCGCCGGCGTAGTCGACGGCGCCGCCCGGCGTCGGGAACGTCGCGGTCGCGACGCCGCCGGAGTTGACCATGCGGATCCGGACGCTCGTCGAGTCGCCGCCCGCCGGCATGAGCCCGCGCTCGACGGCGAACGGGCCGACGCCGGCGAGCAGGTTCCCGCAGTTCTGCCGGTCGGAGACCGCCGGCTCCTCGACGCCGAGCTGGAGGAACAGGTAGTCGACGTCGGCGTCCGGGCCCGCGGACGGCGACACGACCGCGACCTTGCCGGTCAGCGGGTGCGCGCCGCCGATGCCGTCGATCTGCCGCGGGTCGGGGGTGCCCATGATGCGCAGCAGCAGGCCGTCGCGCTCGGCCGGGTCGGACGGCAGGTCCCCGGCGAGGAAGTAGGCGCCCTTGGACGTGCCGCCCCGCATCAGCATGCAGCGGACGCCGCTCATGCGTCCCCGTGCCCGATGTAGTCGGCGTGGTCGACGTACTCGATGCCCATCCCGGCGAGCCGGGCCCGCAGCCCGTACCGGTCGAGGCCGAGTTCGCCCTGCTGGAAGGCGGCGCGGGTCGCGGCCTCCTTCTCCTCGCGGGCCCGCGCGGCCCGCACCGCCTCGGCGGCGGACTCCCGCGCGACGCGGACGACCCCGTCGTCGTCGGCGAGCAGCACGTCGCCCGGCCGGATGACCTGCCCGCCGATGGTGATCGGCACGTTCACCGCGCCGGGCGTGGCCTTCACCGTGCCCTGCGCGCTGACGGCCGCCGACCAGACCGGGAAGCCCATCGCGTGCAGGTCGGCGACGTCCCGCACGCCCGCGTCGATGACGAGCCCGCGCACGCCCCGGTGCTGGAGCGCGGTCGCGAACAGCTCGCCGAACATGCCGTCCGTGGACGGCGAGGTCGTGGTGACCGCCAGCACGTCGCCGGGGCGGCACTGCTCGACCGCGACATGGATCATCAGGTTGTCGCCCGGCCACGCGAGGACGGTCACCGCCGTCCCGGCGACGCGCGACCCGAGGTGCACCGGCCGGATCGACGGGCCGAGGTAGCCGGTGCGGCCCATCGCCTCGTGGACGGTCGCGACGCCGTACCCGGCGAGGGCGTCCACCGCGGCGGCGTCGGCGCGCGGCGGGTTCGTGACGACGACGGTCCTCATGCCAGCTCCGTCGTGGTCTGCGGGTACAGCCGGACGAACGCCTCGGCGCGGGTGTCGTGCGGCAGCCCGAGGTTCGGGCCCGCGTTGCGCTTCAGCTGGACCCCGCGCCGCTTGGCGAGGTCGGTGTAGTAGTCCCACATGTGGACCTGCGCGGGCAGGCACTCCATCGCCTTGCGCTTCCTGTCGAAGACGGAGGTGATGTCGAGCAGCACGTTCGGCTTGAAGTCGCACTGCTCCGGCTGGTGCGGTTCGAAGAAGAACACCGGCGGCGCCCCGAGCGGCTCCCCCGGCGCGTCGTACCCGATCGCCTGCGCGAGCACGCGCGCCTGCAGCGCCATCCGCGCGGCCGCCGGGTGGTCGCCGTTGTAGGGGTCGGCGAGGGTGTGGGTCAGGACGACGGCCGGCTCGACGTCCCGGTAGACGCGGACCAGGCGGTCGACCAGCTCCGGCGACTCCACGAGCGGGTAGTCGCCGGCGTCCAGGAACTCGATCTCGGCGCCCAGCTCCGCGGCGGCGGCCTCGGCCTCGTCCCGGCGGAGCCTCTTGATCTCCTCCAGCCGCTTGCCCTCGCGCCACGCGCGGGCGGACTCGCCGCGCTCGCCGTAGCTGAGGCACACGACCTTGGCGCGGTCGCCGCGCGCCGCGGCCAGCGCGATCGCGCCGGCGGCGCGCCAGACGAAGTCGCCCGCGTGGGCGCTGATGACGAGGAGGGGGCCGGACGAGGCGGAAGCACTCATGGGTCGCACTCTTCATCTTGTCACCCAAATTGTCAACAATTCTGCGGACAAGCTAGCCCGGTGCGCGCAGGCCGTCCAGCAGCAGCCGGCTCAGCCGCAGGAGCTCCTTCTGCGGGTCCCACAGTCCGGGGGCGTCCGTGCCCGGCCCGAGGTGCGGTTCCTCCAGGCGGCGCTGGATCCGCTCCACCGCGGCGAGCCCCTCCTCCTCCGGCGTCCCCGGCAGCTCGCAGACGATCCCGGCGAGGCCGCGCAGCAGGTCGGCGTAGCCGCGCCGGAACCGCGCGCCGAGCCCGGGCTCCACCGCGTCCTCGCCGTCCCCGTCGAGCTGGCGCAGCGTCCCGGAGATCGACCGGGCGTAGGCGGCCGTCTGGTCGAGCATGTTCAGCTCGCGCGGCGCCGGCCACCGGTCGCGGTGGCCCTGCCAGCGCAGCGGGTAGCCGCGCAGCTTCGCGCGCGGGTTGGCGCGCAGGCTCTCCTCGCCCTGCTCCAGCGAGTACCGCGCCTCCTCCTGCACCCTGGCCAGCCGCGTCTCGCGCTCGTCCCAGCGCGCCCGGCCGCCCTCCTCCTCGGCGGCCTCGCCGGCGAGGGCGTCGAGCGCGTCGGCGAGCGCGTCCCGCACCTCCCGCACGGCGTACTCGGCGCGGCGCAGGTACAGCGGCGGGAAGAGCGTCGCGTTCACGATCAGGCCCACCGCCAGCCCGAGCGCGACGTCGCCCAGCCGCGGCAGCGTGTAGCCGACGACCTCGTGGCCGCCGAGCAGCAGCGCGAACAGCGCGGTGAACGCGACCTGGGACGACTGGTCGCCGAGCCGCCGCCACCCCGAGGCCATCATCGCCAGGACGAGCACGACCGCGATGCCGAGCGTGGTGGGGCCGAGCAGCAGCCCGACCGGGATCGCGAGCCCGGCGCCGATCACGAACCCGGCGCCGTACGCCACGCTCTCCCGGACCGACCGGACCACCGACGGGTACACCCCGAGCAGCGCGGCCAGCGGCGCGAAGTACGGCTGCGGATGCCCGACCGGGTACTTGGCGATCAGCCATGCGACGACGGCCGCGACGACGGCCTTGGCGGTCAGCCTCGCCCGCTCCGCCCAGTAGCGGCGCCCCGCGAAGGGCAGCAGCCGGCTTCGAAGTCCTCCGGTCGGCATCGCATGGCGGTTCCCCGCGCCCGCGCGCCCAATCATGGGGCCGCCGCGCGGCCCGCCGGGGCCGTCCTGGCGCACTGCCCCGGCGTCCGGATCCTCGCCACGAGCCGGGAGCC
>NZ_VCKZ01000206.1 GCF_005889745.1 Actinomadura geliboluensis | reverse complement strand
CGTTGAGACGTTCGGTGGTTTTGGCGAAGGGGAAACACCCGGTCCCATCCCGAACCCGGAAGTTAAGCCCTTCAGCGCCGATGGTACTGCATGGGAGACCGTGTGGGAGAGTAGGACGCCGCCGGACTCATATTGCAGGAAGGCCCCGCCGTTTTCGGCGGGGCCTTTCTCATTTGTGCGGAGGCTCTCATTTGTGCGGCGGCTCACTGGGTCACCTTCTCCAAGAACTTGTCCAGGTTGGCGTGGACCCGGGCGATCTTCTCGTCCAGAGTGAGCGACTCCTCCAGCCCGCCGCCCGCGACGGACTGCTTCTTGCCCCGGACGTACAGCGAGCAGTCGAGGTCGACGCACATGTACTGCCCGACGGAGTTGCCCTGGCGGCCGGCCTCGCCGCTCCGGCGCGCGGTCATCAGCGCGACGCCGCCGCCGGTGCGCGTGGTCAGGCACAGCGAGCACATGCTGCGCGCAGTGAAGCCGCGGGCCGCGCTGGGAGCCACCCGGAACGAGATGCCGATCGGACGCTCGTCGCGTTCGGCGATGAGGTAGGCGCGTCCGGGGGCACCGGGGTCCTGCCAGCCCAGGAAGTCCAGGTCGTCCCACGGCTGGTCGGCGAAGTCCTTGGGCAGGTCCAGGCGCTTCGCCTCGCCCTTGGAGGCGTTGACGAAGGACCTGCGGATGTCGTGTTCGGTCAGCGGTCTCATGGGCGGCGAGCGTAGTCTTCCTAATGCTATTAGGCAAATGCCTTGCTAGGGTAGGCTGGACGACGCACGGAGGAGGGCCCATGGTTCGCGCGGGAGTGACCGTCGAGCGGGTGACGCTGGCGGCGGCGGAGCTGGCCGACGAGGTCGGCTTCGACAAGGTGACCGTCGCCGCGGTCGCGCGCCGCTTCGGCGTGCGGGAGGCCAGCCTGTACTCGCACATCAAGAACGCCCACGACCTGAAGACCCGGGTCGCGCTGCTCGCGCTCGCCGAACTCGCCGACGACGTCGCGGCCGCGGTGGCCGGACGCGCCGGCAAGGACGCCCTGGTGGCCTTCGCGAGCGCCTACCGGAGCTACGCCAAGCGGCACCCCGGCAGGTACGCGGCGGCCAGGATGGAACTCGACCCCGAGACGGCGCTCAAGAGCGCCGGCGTACGGCACGCGGAGATGACGCGCGCGATCCTGCGGGCCTACGCGCTGCCGGAACCCGACCAGACGGACGCCGTGCGGATGCTGGGCGCCGTGTTCCACGGCTACGTCAGCCTGGAGACCTCCGGCGCCTTCCAGCACACCCCGCGCGACGTGGACGCCTCCTGGGCCAGGACCTTGGACGCCCTCGACAGCGCCCTCCGGAACTGGCCCACAGCACCCGAAGCGCCCCCAGCCTCCTAGAAGTCGTCTCCTGCGAGGACGGTGTCGGCGTCGACGATGCGGTACGCGTAGCCCTGCTCGGCGAGGAAGCGCTGCCGGTGGGCGGCGTAGTCCTGGTCGAGGGTGTCGCGGGCGACGACGGCGTAGAAGCGGGCCCCGGCCCCGGACGCCTTGGGGCGCAGCAGCCGTCCCAGCCGCTGAGCCTCCTCCTGGCGCGACCCGTAGGCACCCGACACCTGGACGGCGACGGACGCCTCCGGCAGGTCGATCGAGAAGTTCGCGACCTTCGACACGACCAGGACGTCGATCTCGCCCGAGCGGAACGCGTCGAAGAGCCGCTCCCGCTCGCGGACCCTGGTCTCGCCCTTGATGACGGGGGCGTCCAGGAGCGCGCCGAGTTCGTCCAGCTGGTCGATGTACTGGCCGATGACGAGCGTCTGCTCGCCGCGGTGGCGGTCGACGAGCGCCTGGATGAGCTTGGTCTTGGTGTCGGTCGTGGCGCAGTAGCGGTACCGCTCCTCGGGCTCGGCGGTCGCGTAGGCGAGGCGCTCGGCGTCGGTGAGGGTGACGCGGACCTCGACGCAGTCGGCGGGCGCGATCCAACCCTGGGACTCCATGTCCTTCCAGGGCGCGTCGTAGCGCTTCGGCCCGATGAGGGAGAAGACGTCGCCCTCGCGGCCGTCCTCGCGGACGAGGGTGGCGGTGAGGCCGAGCCGGCGGCGGGCCTGCAGATCGGCGGTCATCCGGAAGATCGGCGCGGGCAGCAGGTGCACTTCGTCGTAGACGACGAGGCCCCAGTCGCGGGCGTCGAAGAGCTCCAGGTGCGTGTAGACGCCCTTCCGGCGCGTCGTCATGATCTGGTAGGTGGCGATGGTGACCGGCCGGATCTCCTTCTTCGTGCCGGTGTACTCGCCGATCTCGTCCTCGGTGAGGGACGTGCGCCG
The DNA here is from genome assembly GCF_005889745.1 of Actinomadura geliboluensis. GTDB lineage: Bacteria > Actinomycetota > Actinomycetes > Streptosporangiales > Streptosporangiaceae > Spirillospora > Spirillospora geliboluensis. The sequence goes on along the minus strand of NZ_VCKZ01000206.1, from coordinate 13,669 downwards.
CAGCAGCTCCTGCTTCCACTGGTGCGCGGACACGGTGTTGGTGACGAGGATGAGCGTGGTGGCCTGCGCGCGCGCCATGGCGGCGGCGCCGACGATCGTCTTTCCGGCGCCGCAGGGCAGGACGACGACGCCGGAGCCGCCATGCCAGAACGCCGACGCGGCCTCCTCCTGGTAGGAGCGGAGCTGCCAGCCGTCCTCGGCGAGGGAGATCGCGTGGGCCTCGCCGTCCACGTAGCCGGCGAGGTCCTCGGCGGGCCAGCCGAGCTTGAGCAGGGCCTGCTTGAGGGCGCCGCGCTCGCTCGGGTGGACGGCGACGGCGTCGTCCCCGACCCGGTCGCCGATCATGCCCTTGATCTTCTTGGCCCGCAGGACCTCCTCCAGCACCGACCGGTCGGAGGACGACAGGACGAGCCCGTGCACGGGGTCCTTCTCCAGCCGGAGCCGCCCGTACCGCGCCATCGTGTCGGCGACGTCCACCAGGAGGGCGTGCGGGACGGGGTAGCGGGAGAAGCGCAGCAGCGTGTCGACGACCTGCTCGGCGTCGTGCCCGGCGGCGCGGGCGTTCCACAGCGCGAGCGGCGTCACCCGGTAGGTGTGGACGTGCTCGGGCGCCCGTTCCAGCTCGGCGAACGGGGCGATCTCCTTGCGGCAGGCGTCGGCCAGTTCGTGGTCGACCTCCAGCAGCAGCGTCTTGTCGGACTGGACGATGAGCGGACCGTCGGACAAAGCAGCAGCCCTTCGTCGGGGTTCGATGATCGGTGCTCCGCGTTCGACCGCCGGGGCGCCGCAGCCGCACGCTACCCGAGCCGCGCCCCAGGATGGCGCGTTCCGAACCGGACCGCAGACTCTAACAACCCCCGCCGCCGCGTTTATTGCCTCAGCGGACGCGGCGCGTGCGGCGCGCCTACGGACTGCTGGTCGCGCCGGGCGCCGTGCGGTATCGCGATCACGTCGTCCACATGCGGACGTTCAGGACGTCGCCCTGGACTGGCCCTGTTCCTAGATGCCGCCGGAGTCGTAGCCGGAGTCGCTGTTGACCATGACGATGACGTAGATGATGCCGAGGACGATGCCGCAGACGATGGACAGGGCGAACAGCACCCAGCCCGCGATCGTCAGCTTGCGGGCCGACTCGGGGTCGGTGTGGACGCGGCCCATCGCGAGCGCGGCGACGATCGCGCCGGGGATGGCCAGCAGGCCGCAGCACAGCACGACGCTGACGATGTTGCAGACCAGGCAGGCGGTCGTGTTGGCGTTGCTCTGCCGCTGGACGGGCACGCCGGGGGGACCGTAGGCGTAGCCGGGAGGCGGCTGCGCGCCGGGATACGGGGAACCGCTCCAGCCCTGGGACCCGGACCCGTAGGGGTCCTGCCAGCCGGGCGGGGTGCCGCCGTATCCGCTCACAGACGGCCTCCTCAACTCGCCGATGGGGCTCCAGACTAGGACGTCCGGACCCCGGCACGGGTTCCTTTTCGCGGCCGTAACACCCCGTCCATCCGTCCCGTCAGGGAAAGGGTGCTATGTGCCGGTCTCGTCGTCCAGTTCTGAGACGCCGGTGATGCGGTGGAGCGCGAAGCGGTGCACGGCGGCGCGGGTCGCGTCGTAGCCGGTGAGGAAGCCGCCCTCGACCCGGACGGGCGCCACGATGCGGCTGGACGCCTGGCCCTGCTGGTCGAGGTAGCCGATCCAGACGCGGCCGCCGCGCTCGACGGCGGCGCGGAGCCGCTCGATGGTGGCCATCGCGGGGGAGCGGGGCGGTTCCCCGCCGGGGGCCGCGGCCTGCCGGGCGGCCTGCTCGGCGCCGTGCCGGGACGCCTCGTCGCCCGCGCGCACCGCGCGCACGGCGGCGGCGATCATCGAGGCGTCGGTGCGCTCCTCCGGCCGCAACCGGACGATCTCGGCGGTCGGCGGCGGGTCGGCGCGCTGCGCGTCCGGCCGGGTCACGATCACGCCGCCGCCGGGCGCCTCGGCGACCGGGGCGAGGCCCATCCCGCGCAGGCCGTCGAGCAGGTCGGCGCGCTGCAGCCCGGACGCGAGGACGGTCGGCGCGAGCCGGTGCAGCCGCAGCGGCTCGGCGCGCCGGTCGGCGAGGATCTCGTCGAGGGTGGCGGCGGAGTCGGTGCGGACGTAGGAGGACAGCGCCCCGACGCGCAGGTGCCCGTGCCGCCGCGCGACGTCGTCGATGAGGTAGGTGAGCGGCTGCGGCAGCGGCGTCGCCGAGTGCCGGGTCAGCAGGTCGGTGATGTCGGCGGCGGACCGGCCGGCGTCGAGGGCGCGGCGGATCGACTCGGGCGTGAACCGGTAGACGGTGGCGCCGCCGGTGGACTCGACGTCGGCGGCGAGCGCGAGCTCCCGGGCGAGGTCGGTGACGAGCGGACCCGGCGCGATCGCGGTCAGGTCGGCCTGGATGAGGATCTCGTCGACGGGCTCGGGAAGGTACTTCTCCAGGGCGGGCTCGGGGTCGTCGCCGGCGAGGAGGTCGCGGGCGAACGCGACCAGTTCCCCGAAGCCGGTGAGGCCGAGCGCGGCGGCCTCGCGCAGCGTCCAGCCGAGGAGCCGCTCGCGGGTCGGGCCGCCGCGGCGGGGCCGCAGCCAGGCGAGCCGGGTGCGCAGCGCGTCCTCGTCGACGGCGGCGCCGCGCCCGGCGCCGGCGAGGACCTCCAGGATCTCCCGGCGGGTGGCGGGGGCGCTGCTGCGCACCATCGCCTCGCTGAGCGCGTTGATCAGCCGGTCGCGGTCGTCGCGCTCCCCGGCGAGCCCGGCGACGCGGTCGGACTTCAGCCAGCCGCGGGCCAGCTCCGTCCAGCGGCCGGCGGTGTCGCGCATGAGCCACAGGTCGTAGGCGGGGGTGGGCAGCCACTCGCCGTCGAGGTCGCCGCTGCGGGTGAGCAGCCCGGCGGCGTAGGCGATCTCGACGAGCAGCGCCGCCTTCCACTCGGGGACGTCCAGCAGCGCCGCGGCGGCGCGCAGGTCGCGGACGGCGAGGCCGCCGCTGCGCAGCACCGGCGGCGGTTCCAGGCCCCAGCGCTCCAGCAGCTCCTCGATGAGCCGGACGGCGCCCGCCGCCTCGCCCGCGGCGGCGCGGACCACGACGTCCTCGGCGCGGGGCTCGCGGGCCGCGGCGGGCAGCGGCGGCGGCTCGGCGGGGACGTCCCGGAACAGCCGGCCGCCGCGCAGGTGCAGCGCGACCTCGCGGGGGAGCGTGACGGTGCGGTCGTCCTCGGCGGCGAGGAGGCCGCGGGCGAGCAGCCGCTCGATCGGCGTCGCCGCGGTGTCGACGCGGAGGGGGCGGCGCGCGTCGGCGACCCGTCCGAACGGCGGCCCCCAGGCGAGCTGGTCGAGGGCGGCCCGCGCGTCGGGCCCGGCGTCCTCGATGAGCGCGGCGGGGTCGGCGAGCAGCTCGGCGAGCCGGCGCAGCAGCCGGGCGGAGTCGGGGAAGCCGCGCGGAGCCGCGCCTTCGAGGTCGGTGATCAGGTCGGTGAGCCGCTCGGCCGGGTAGCCCGCGAAGACCTCCTGGACGGGCGGGCCGAGCCCCGCCGGGTGCGGCAGCCCCTGCCGGACGCCGGGCGCGGTGGCCGGTGCCTTCTCGCCCCAGACCAGCCCGTAGCGGCGCAACGTGCCGAGGGCGCGCTCTACCTGCGGGGGCGTCGCGTCGAGGGCGGCCGCGAGCGCGTCCGCGTCCGGCTCGGGCAGCACGAGGAGGGCTTCGAGGACGGCGAGGGTGAACCGGTCGAGCCGGTCGAGGGCGCGGGTGACCGCGGCGGGCGTCGCGGCGCGGGCGGCGAGCGCGGTCAGGTCGGCGGGGACGGGGGCGAGCAGTTCCGGACGCGCGGACAGCAGCGCACGAAGCTCGTCATCGCCTCGCGCGCGCAACCAGTCCGCATACGTGTCCATGCCGTTCCCCAACCTTATGTCGCGTGCACGCCGCTGGTACGCGGGTCCACAGGGTAGGAGCCCGCGGGGCGTGCCCGAAGCCGGCGAGGAACCAGGATGGCGCAGGTCAGGTGGCGGGTGTGCGCTCCAGGTGCACCAGCCCGAGCCCGAGCCGCGCCCAGCTCTCCACGAACCGCTTCTCGTCGATGCGGGTCGGCGGCTCGTACATCGACTCGTTCGCCAGCCAGTAGTTCACCACGGCGCCGCCGAGGATCGAGGCGATCGCGGGCCAGTCTTCGCGCGCGCCCTCGAACTCGGGCTGCGCGGCCAGCCAGGTCGCGATCCCGTCGTAGAGCGGGTTGACGATGCCCTCGCGCATCTCCGCGACCAGGTTCGGGAACTGGTCGAGGTCGCGGAACAGCACCCGGATGAGGTCCTGCTCCTCGCGCATCTTCGCGAGCCCGGCCTGGCACGTCATCCGCAGCCGCACCTCCAGCGGCCGCTCCTCGTAGGCGGCGGCCTGGACGAGGACGTCGCTGATCTGGCGGCGGGTCCGCTCGATGTGCTCGCGGATGGCGGAGGCGAGCACCTCCTCCTTGGACCGGAAGTGCCGGTAGAGCCCGCCGGCGCCCGGGGACAGGCCCGCCGCGGCCTCGATCTCCGCGACCGACGTCGCCGTGTAGCCCCGGTCGGCGAACAACCGGAGCGACTCGGACACGATGCGCTCGCGCGTGGATGGCGTCATGGTGATGAATTCCTCCGCAAGAACACTAAGGCATGTTCGGCCCGCGGGCCGCCGCCTCCTCGCACGGCACGCCCGAACCGGTCGCGCCGCGCGCCCCGGCCGGTCGTACGGCGCGCCCGAACCGGTCGTGCGGCGCGCCCGAATCCGCGATGCTCCGCCTCCGGGGGCCGGGAGGACTAGAGTTCGTTGGCGCACGCCCCCGTCGCCGGAAGGGGCGTCGCCCAGGAAAGGTCGACGATGTTCAAGTCTCCGCGGAAGGCGGTGGGCGGGGCCTTCCTGCCCGAGGACTTCGTGGTGCCCACGCTGGTGGCGGGGCCCGACTTCCAGATCCGCCCGATCACCGTGCACGACGTGGTGAAGGACTACGGCGCCGTGATCGGCAGCCTCGACCGGCTGGCCGGCCGGTTCGGCCCCGAGTGGGGGTGGCCCGACCACGAGTTCACCTTCGAGCAGGCCCTGATCGACGTCGCCTGGCTGCAGAAGGAGGGGCAGCTGCGGCGCTCGTTCAGCTACGTGGTGATCACGCCGGACGGGGAGCGGCAGCTCGGCCGCATCCATGTCGCGCCGTCCGACGACCCCGCCGCGGACGCCGTCGTGGTGTTCTGGGTCCGCGCGGACGAGGAGAACTCCGTCCTGGAGAAGGAGCTGGAGACGTTCGTCCGCCGGTGGGTGACGACGGCCTGGCCGTTCGACGAGGTCCGCTTCCCCGGCCGGGACTAGCCGGGCGCGCCGGCTCGGCCCGGCCTGGTCAGGCCAGGCGGCGGACGAGGCCGACCACGATTCGGCCGATCACCAGGTACACGGCGGCCGCCAGTCCGTAGTTGACCGCCACGTCCGCCTTGTGGTTCGCGGGCTGGAAGACGTCCTTGAACTGCCAGCACAGGTCGGTGGCCCGCTCGCCGAACCAGCGGACGATGTCGTTCGCCGTGTTCGCCTCGAACGCGACGAACACGATGTGCACGGCCAGGACCGCCACGACGACCGTGGTCACGACGGAGACGGCCGTGGCGAGCGCTCCGACGGCGCGGCGGCGGGCCCCGGCGGCGCGGGCCGTGAACGCGCGCCGCCGCGGCGGGGCGCGGTGCTCGCCGCCCGGCTCGGTGCGGGTGGTGGGGTCGTCTGCCATCTGCGGCCTCCTTCACCGGGGGGCTGTGCCGGGGGCGGCCGGCGGAGTGATCGTCCTTGGCGCCGGGGTGACGTGTTCGGGTGCTGTGTTTTCCCTGGTCAGCTGGTTTGTGGTCGGGGGGTCGGGTATATCGCCATCACGGTCCCGCGTTCTCCTACTCGGATCCCGTCGCATCGCCACTACCAGGAGAGCGCGGGTCCTCCCATGTGTCCAGCCCCTTACCCTGTGGGGCGTGCTCGATCTCGAACCTCCCGCTTCGTCCGGCGCGTCCTTCACCGTCGGTTTCGACCTCGATCTGACCTTGGCCGACACGCGGGCCGCCATCGGCGCCGTGTACGCCGCCCTCGCCGCGGAGACGGGCGTCCCCATCGACACCGAGCAGGTGGTCGGGCGGATCGGGCCGCCGCTGGAGGAGGAGCTGGCCTACTGGTTCCCGGCGGACGAGGTGCCCGCGATGGCGGCCCGGTACCGGGCGATCTACCCGGATGTCGCGATCCCGGCGACCGGCCTCATGCCGGGCGCCGTCGCCGCGCTGGACGCCGTGCGCGCCCGGGGCGGGCGGGTGGTCGTCGTGTCGGGCAAGAACCAGGCCGACACCGAGCGCACCGTCCGGTTCCTCGGGCTGCGGGCGGACGCCGTGGTCGGCGGCCTGTTCGGCGCCGACAAGGGCACGGCGCTGCGCGCGCACGGCGCCGGCGCCTACATCGGCGACCACACCGGCGACGTGGACGCGGCGCGGGCCGCGTCGGCGGTGGCGGTGGCCGTCGCGACCGGTCCGTTCGACTCGGCGGCCCTCACCGCGTACGGTGCCGACGTCGTCCTGCCGGATCTGCTGGCGTTCCCGGGGTGGCTCGGCGGGTTCCGGACGGCCTGACACGGTCCTGACCGGCCCTGACCGGGGGCTGCGCGCGGCCCGATATTCGGGTGCCGTCCGCGGAGGTCCGGGATAGCGTCGGAGGCGTTGCCCCGTAGGCCCTCTCCGGGGGTACCCGGCGTGTACACCGGCCCGCGGCGAGGCACTAATCTTGGGGGCGATTCAGGACGATTACCGAACGAGGTCTCCGGTGCCGACTGGCAAGGTCAAGTGGTACGACTCCGACAAGGGGTTCGGCTTCCTCACCCGCGACGACGGCGGGGAGGTCTTCGTGCACTCATCGGCGCTGCCGGGCGGCGTCACCACGCTCAGGCCGGGGCAGCGCATCGAGTTCGGCGTGGTCGAGGGGCGCCGCGGGCAGCAGGCCCTCCAGGTGCGGGTGCTGGAGTCGCTGCCGTCGGTGGAGAAGACCATCGCCAAGCAGCGGCGCAAGAAGCCGGACGAGATGGTCGTGATCACCGAGGACCTGATCAAGCTGCTGGACGGGATATCCAACACCTACCGGCGCGGCAAGCACCCGTCCCCGGCGGAGGCGAAGAAGATCGCCACCGTGCTGCGGGCGGTCGCCGACGACCTCTCTCCCTGAGGACGCCGGAAGGGCATGCGGTCAGGCGCGCATCTCCGGATGCGCGTCTTTGATCGTCGTGGTCGGCGCGGTCGCGTCCGGGCGGCGGCGGCCGCGGCGGTGCGTCCCGGCCTGCCGGGTCAGCAGCAGGCCGAAGGCCAGCGCGAGCGCCGCCGCGACGGTCGCGAGCGCGACCCGGCCGTCCGCGACGATCGACATGCCGAGGCCGAGCAGCCCGCCGAGCACCCAGCTGAGCTGGTGCAGCGTCTCCGACACCGCGAACGTGGACGAGCGCAGCTCCTCGCCGATCTCGCGCTGCACGACCGCGTCCATCGACAGCTTGCCGAGGACCTGGCCGAGACCGGCGGCGGTCGCCACGGCGAGGGCCGCCCACAGCCCGAAGAACGCGGCGCCCGCGGCGGTGACGCCGGTGACGGCGGCGAGCGTCGCCGACACGATGAGCCGGGGCGCCCGCGCCTTCATGTAGGCGCCGAGCGCGGTGCCGAGCAGCCCGCCCGCGCCCGCGCACGCGGCCAGCAGGCCGAGCGCGACATGGTGGGACACCGGGTCGAACCGCTCCTGCCGCAGCAGGAACGCCAGGTAGATGATCAGGAAGCCGGAGAAGGCGCGCAGCACCGCGTTCGCCTCCATCGCCTCCACGACGAGGGGCCCGACGCGGGGCAGCGCCCGCCAGCGCCGCGTGCCCTTTTCGGCCGGTTCCGGCCGCGGGGCCTCCTCGGGGACGTCGACGTGCCCCGGCAGCCGCATGGTGAACAGCACGCCGAGCAGGAACACGGCCGTGCCGATGCGCAGCACCCAGGCCGGCCCGATGAGCAGGGCGAGCCCCGCCGCGGCCGGCGCGGTCACCGACGCCGTGATCAGCCCGGCGAACGAGGCGCGCGCGTTCGCCGTCACCAGCGTGATCTCGTCCGGCAGGACGCGCGGGGTGACCGACGCGCGCAGCACCCCGAACGCCTTCGACAGCACCAGCACGCCGAACGCGGCGGGCAGGAAGGTGACCTGGTCGCCGTGCGGGAGCGCGCTCGCCATCGCCCAGCACAGCAGCGCCCGCATCACGAACGTGCTGGCGATCGCGTAGCGGCGGACGTGCCTGGCCCGGTCCAGCGCGGGGCCGATCAGCGGGGCGACGAGCGCGAACGGCGCCATCGTGACGACGAGGTAGAGGGCGATCTGGCCGCGCGCCTGGTTGACGTCCAGGCCGAAGAACAGCGTCCCCGCCAGCGCGACCGTGACCATGGCGTCGCCCGCGGAGTTGATCGCGGACGCCTCGATCAGGCTGCCGAGGCCGCTGCGCCCGGCGCCCTGCGCGTGGGTGACGCGGCGGGTGAGCCGGCCCGTGCCGAGGACGGCCGAGCGCACGCCGCGGCCGGCGCGCGCCGCACCCCCGGTGACGGCGCGCAGGCTCCGTCCGGCCCTCGTCCCGTCCGCCATGCGCCCTGATCTCTCCCAGCGGCCGCGCCGGCTCGGCACCGGGGACGGCCATCGGAGTCGTTCGATTGAGGGTACGTTCCCCGCTGGAATGCGGGCTCACCCCACCGATTCGGCGGGCCCGGGCCGCCGCCCGCCTCCGGACGGTGCCCGGCCACGTCCTCCCATGGGCGAGAATTGAGGTGTGAGCCCACAGCGCCAGACCAGCCCCGCGCGTCCCGCCGCCGCGCGCACCATGTCCGGGCCCGCCCGCCGGACCCGCACACCCGCCGTCGACACCGCCTGCGCCGAGGCCGTCGACCTCGCCCGCGAGGCCGCCGAGGACACCGCCGGCGCCGCGCAGGTCGGCGAGCACCTCGGCCTGCGCCCCGAGGCCGACCGGGTGGTCACGCACTACTTCACGTGCCTCGACCCCGCCTACCGGGGCTGGCGCTGGGCGGTCACCGTGGCCCGCGCGTCCCGCGCGAAGAACGTCACGGTCAGCGAGTGCGTGCTGCTGCCCGGCGACGACGCGCTGCTGGCGCCGCCGTGGGTGCCGTGGCTGGAGCGGCTGCGCCCCGGCGACCTCGGCCCCGGCGACCTGCTGCCGACGGCCCCCGACGACGTCCGGCTCGCGCCCGGGTTCACCCAGGTCGACGACTCCACCGACCGCGAGGCCCAGTGGGAGCTCGGCCTCGGCCGCGTCCGGGTGCTGTCGCGGGAGGGCCGGGACGAGGCCGCGACCCGCTGGTACGAGGGCGTCGCGGGGCCCCGCGCGCCCATCGCCGCGTCCGCGCCCGCGCAGTGCTCCACCTGCGGCTTCTTCGTCGGGCTGGCGGGCGAGTTGCGGCAGGTGTTCGGGGTCTGCGCGAACGAGTACGCGCCCGACGACGGTCGCGTGGTCTCCGCCGACCACGGCTGCGGGGCGCACTCCGAGGCGGTCTCCATCCCGGCGGCGTCCGAGCACAACCCGCCGGTGATCGACGAGCTCGGGTACGAGGTCATCCCCGCCGGTGACGAGGACACCGCCTCCCTGGACGACGAGGCCCTCGGCCACAGCTGACCATGCCGGACACTCCGGATGATCTCCATGCCCGGGCCCTTCGCGAACGTGTGCTGAGGGCTTGGGCGGAGTCCCCGGCGCGCTTCCGTGAGGACGCCAACGCCGAAGAGGACTACGCCCTGGGCGGCTACCGCGACCGCGCGGTCATCGAGCTCGCCCAGAACGCCGCCGACGCCGCGCTGCGCGCCGGCGTGCCCGGCCGTCTCCGGCTGGCCCTGCGGACGTCGCCGTCCGGGAGTGTCCTGACCGCCGCCAACACGGGGGCGCCGCTGGACGCGGAGGGCGCCGAGGCGCTGTCCACGCTCCGCGCCTCGTCCAAGCGGGACGAGACGGCCGCGACGGGGCGCTTCGGCGTGGGGTTCGCCGCCGTGGTCGCCGTGTCGGACGCGCCGTCCATCGCCTCGGCGCGTCCCGTCCCGGTGGGGGTCGGGTGGTCGCGGGAGCGGGCTCGGGCCCTGGTGGAGGCGGTGCCCGCGCTCGCCGAGGAGGCCGCGCGGCGGGGCGGGCATGTGCCGCTCCTGCGGTTGCCGTTCGCGCTGGACGAGGTGCCGGACGTCCCGGACGGGTTCGACACCCTGGTGCGGCTGCCGCTGCTGGAGGACGCGGTCGAGTCCGTCCGGCGCCAGCTGGAGCAGGTGGGGGCGGCGCTGATGCTGGCCTTGCCGGCGCTGGCGCGCGTTGAGATCGACGTTGACGGTGATGTGCGCGAACTGGTCGCTGAGCGGCGTCCAGGTGGCGAGGTCGTCATCAACGGCGGCGTGTGGCGGACGGTCGAGGCGCATGGGGAGATCCCGGGCGAGCTTCTGGCGGACCGTCCCGTGGAGGAACGGGCGCGTCCGTTCTGGCAGGTGCGGTGGGCCCTGCCAGAGGACGGCCTGCCCGAGGGCATGCCGCCGGTGGTGCACGCCCCCACGCCCAGCGACGAGCGGCTGGATCTGCCCGCTCTGCTCATCGCGTCGTTCCCGCTCGCCCCTGACCGGCGGCACGTCGCGCCAGGGCCGCTGACCGAGTACCTCGCGGAGCGGGCCGCCGAGACCTACGTGCGGCTCCTCACCGGCCTGCCCGTGTCGCCGGGCGTGCTCGACCTCGTGCCGGGGCCGGTGGGCGCCGGGGAGCTCGATGCGCGGATCCGGCGCGGGATCCGGGAGCGGCTGCCCGAGGCGCCCGTGCTGCCGCACGGGACGCGCGGCCGGGACGCGATCGCGATCGACGCGCCCGCGCCGTTCGTCGGGCTGCTCGCGGCGGACGCCGTGGTCGGCGGGCTCCTGCCGGCGGAGTGGCCGGCGCGGAGCCCGGCGCTGGCGGCGCTCGGGGTACGCCGGGTGGAGCTGGCCGACGTGATCGATGAGCTGGCCGCTGTGGACCGGGAACCGGCGTGGTGGCACCGGGTGTACGAGGCGCTCGGCGGGGCCGCCACGGACGCGCTGGGCGCCCTGCCGGTGCCGCTGGCGGGCGCGGAGCCCCGGCTGGTGCGCGGGCCGCGCGGGCTGCTGATCGCGGACGGCGTCGACCCGGCCGGGCTGGACGCGCTCGGGCTGCGGTTCGTCCACCCGGAGGCCGTGCATCCGCTGCTGTCCCGGCTCGGGGCGGTCGAGGCGGGCCCGCGCGCGGTGCTGGGCGACCCGGCCGTCCGGGTGGCCGTCGAGGAGTCGTTCGACGCCGACGACCCGGACGCGGTCGCCGAGGCCGTGCTGGGGCTGGTGGGGCCCGCGCACATCGACCCCGGTGACGAGCCCTGGCTGGCCGAACTCGCCCTCCCGGGCGACGACGGCGACCTCTACCCGGCCGGTGAGCTCCTCCTGCCGGAGAGCCCGCTGCGCAGCCTCATGGCCGACGACGCACCGTTCGGCGTCGTGGACGGCGACCTCCTGGAGAAGTGGGGCGCCGAGACCCTCACCGCCGTCGGCGTCCTGGACGGCTTCGCCCTCGCCAAGAGCGAGGACGTGAACCTCATGGGGCTCGCCGACGAGGCCGAGACCCTCCACCTGGACGACGAGGACCTGTGGGCCGACGACGCCCTCCGGCGCATCGGCCCGCAAGACCTCCCACCGCTCGTGCCGGAGTTCACGGCCGTCCGCGACCTGGAACTCGTCGCCGACTGGGCGGCGGCGCTCAAGGTCTTGGCCGGGCCTCCGTGGCGGGCCGCGATCGTTGACCCCGCCCATGTCACCTTGCACAACGGCAGGCGCGTGGCCGTCCCGTCGTACACGGCGTGGTGGCTGGGACGGCACCCGGTCTTGGACGGCCGTAGACCCGGCGAGTTCCGCCTGCCTGGCGACGACTCGCTGACAGGGCTCTACGACGTCGCACCAGACGGCCTTGACGAGCGGCTCCTGCTCGCGCTGGGCGTCCGCACGTCACTTGAAGAACTGCTGGAGGAGCCGGGCGGAGCGCAAGAGCTGCTCGACCGGCTCAGTGACCCCGACCGCTCTGTGACCCGCGCCCGCCTGGCCGGCCTCTGGACGACCCTGGCGGACACCCCCGAAGTGGACATCGAGCCACCCGACCGTCTACGCGCCATCGTGGACGGCGAGGTCGAGCTTGTGGACGCGGGCGACGCCCTCGTCCTGGACAGCCCCGACCTCCTGCCCCTCCTGCAAGGGCAGCCGCTCATCATCGCCGCCCAGGGACGCGACGCCGCGCTGGCCGAACTCCTGGACCTTCCGCTGGCGGGCGACGAGATCCCGGGCGAGGTCGAGTCGCACGGCGAGAAACGCTCCGTCCCGACCGCCGTCAGGGCCGTCCTACCGGACGCCCCGGCCGATTACCTCGCCCATGAACGCCTCACCGTGGACGGCCAGGACGTCCCCTGGTGGACGCGAGACGGCGAGATCCATGCGAGCGACGTGCACGGCCTGGCGCGGGCGCTCGCCTGGTCCACCGGCAACTGGGCGGACCGGCTGCTGATCGAGGCCGTCCTGCGCGACCCCGCGGCGGTGCCGGCCCTCCTGGCCGAGGCCGACCTGGAGCCCTAGCCGGCGCTCTCCCGCTCCTCGTCCGCCGCCGCGGCCCGCCGCTCGGCGCGCTCGGCCTCCTGCCGGGCGCGCCCCGCCTGCAGCCGGGGCGTGTACCACATGGCGAACAGGCCGATCCCGATGCCGGTGCAGCACACCCACAGCCACCACCGGTCCTCGGACGGCAGCCCGACGATGAGCAGCACCACGAGCGCGATCGCCCAGGCGCCGGTGCCCGCCGCCGCGATCCGGACGTCGTTGGTCTGCATCGGCGGGGGATCCGGGAGGCGGGTGCGGCTCATGGGTTCAGGCTACTGGGTGCGGGCTTCGCCGCCCCGGCCGCGCCGTCCTCCGCCGACCGCGGTGATGTGGGCCGACCTGCGGCGTGGCAGCATGGGCAGCAGACCCGGGAGAGCGAACACGATGACAACCCCACCGATCCGGGGCCGCACGGCGTCCGCGCCGGGGCTGGCCGAGGAGCTGCGCATCTCGATCGCGCGGCTCACCCGCCGCCTGCGCACGCTGCGCCCGCCCGCGGCGGGCGACGGCGGCCGTCCGCTGTCGCTCACGCAGTTCGCCGCGCTCGCCGCCATCGAGCGGCACGGGTCGATGACGCCGCGCGAGCTGGCCGACCACGAGAAGGTCCAGCCGCCCTCGATGACCCGCGTGATCGCCTACCTGGAGGAGCGGGGGCTCGTCGCCCGCCGCCCGCACCCGACCGACGGCCGCCAGGTCGTGCTGAACGCCACCGAGGCGGGCGCCGCCCTCCTCGCCGACGAGCGCCGCCGCAAGGAGGCGTGGCTCGCCCGCCGCCTCGCCGAGCTGACCGACGAGGAGCGCGAGACCCTCCGCCGCGCCGCTCCGATCATCGACCGCCTCAGCCGCTCCTAGGCCGCGCCCGCGCCCGCGCCTGCTCATTCCGGACGTTCGCGGGCGGCGCCGCCGGAGTCCGCCGGCGGGTCGGCCGCGTCCGGTCCCGAGCCGGGGCGGCGGGTCTTCTGCAGTCGTGCTCGCGCTCGACCGTGCCAGGCCGGCACCTCG
>NZ_VCKZ01000697.1 GCF_005889745.1 Actinomadura geliboluensis | reverse complement strand
GCACCGGGGCGGGGGGCGTCCGGGGAGCGGGAACCGCCGGCTGCGCGGGACTCATCGTCATGGCGGGCCCTCCTGCAGAGACAGCGTGATGGTCGTCCAGGCGCCCACATGGATGCGGTCGCCGTCGCCCATCGGCACCGGCACGTTCACCGGGATCGGCTCGGTCCCGCCGTTCACCGTGGTGCCGTTCGTCGAACCGGGGTCGACGAGGTTCCAGGAGCCGTCCGGCTGCGCCAGCAGGACGGCGTGCAGATGCGACACGCCGGGGTCTTCGGGCGGCGTGCCCAGGTCGATCTCCGGGAGGAGCCCGCGGGACGCGCTGCGCCGCCCGATCCTGACCTGCCCGCCGCGCAGCGGGACGCGGCGCTCCGGGCAGTACGGCGGGAACGTCAGGCCCGCCGCGTCCGGCCCCATCTCGGCGAGGACCGCGTCGAAGTAGGTGCGGTCCGCCGCGACCAGCGCGGCCGGGCCGGACGCCACGGCCGGGGCGCTGCCCGTGCGCGGCTGCGGCACCAGCGGCACCGCCCGCGCCGCGCGGTCGATCGACAACTCGACCGTGTAGAGGGTGCCGGTGTCGAAGTCGTACCCGTCGGCCTCGCAGAAGCGGCCCGAGCGGGGCGTCCCGCAGTGCGGGCACACCGGCGGCTCGGCGGACTGCGCGGCGGCGATGGCGTCGCCGCAGACGTCGCAGTACCGACCGTCCGCGGACGTGTGCCCGTTCGGGCAGACCGGCATGGGCCTCAGCCTCCCGCCTCGTCGCCGTGCCGGGTGCGGACGGTCCGGACGGAACGGGTGTCGAGCGACATCTCATCCGCCTTCGCCACGTCCCGCTTCAGCCGGACCGTGCCGGACGCCCCGTCCACCACGTCCACGACCCGGTCGAGCAGGCCGGAGATCTGCTCGTTGCCGACCTCCCGCGCCAGCACCACCGCGCGGCCGAGCCGGGCGGTCGCGGTGTCCTCGTCGCCGCGGCGCCGCGCCTCCAGGCCCTCCTGGATCGCCTCCGCGAGCTCCGACTGCCCGGTGTGGTGCGCGACCCGCCGGTTGATCGACGTCGAGCGGGCCTCGTCGTCCGTCCACTCGGCGAGGACGTTCCCGGACCCGAGCACCTGGTCGCCCGCGAGGAGCTTCACCCACGCCGCCCGCATCTGCCGCCCGACGTCGCCGGGCTGCACCTCGACGCACAGGTGGTACTCGCGTGACTCGCTCCCCCACGCGCCGAGCGGGTAGTCGCCCGTCTGCGCGCCCGAGTCCACCCGGCGGTCGGTCAGGTCCTCCACGGCCGGGACCATCTGCTTGACGAACCGCAGCCGCGCCTGCTGCGGCGTCCACACCCGCAGCGCGACGTCGGCGACCTCCTTGCCCATCGCGGCCCGCGTCATCGCCAGGAAGTCGGCCTCCAGGTCGGCGGGGTCGGGGACGTCCAGGAACCCGCCCAGCAGCGCCGAGGTGATCTTGCGCAGCTCGGCGACCTCCCAGTCGGTGCCGACGCCGCGCGCGTCGCACAGGAACCGCCCGGCGCACGCCGCCAGCGCCGCGTCCAGCTCCTCCGCCGACTCGTGCTGGTTCTTGCCGTCCGTCAGCAGGATCGCGTGCCGGACGGCGTCGTCCTGCCCGGCGAACAGCCGCTCGGCGAGCCGCAGCCACGACCCGATCGCCGTCCCGCCGGCCGCCTCCAGCCGCCCGATCGCGTTCACCGCGCCGCGCCGGGACGCCTCGTCCGCCGCGATGAGCCGCTCCCCCTGCGGGTAGACCATCCGCGGCCGGTTCGCGCCCGCGACGACCGCGAAGTGCACGCCGTCCCGCAGCACGTTCACCGCGGCCCGCGCGGCGCGCTTCGCCGCCGCCATCTTCCCCCGGTACGACATCGACCCCGACGTGTCGACGAGGATGACCTCCGCCGCCGGGACGGCGCCGCCGCCGGACGAGCGCGCCTCCACGGTCACGATCGCGTGCATCTCCCGCCCGCCCGCCGGAAGGTAGGCGTTCTGGTCCACGCGGACGGTGAACTCCGGCAACCCGCTCATCTGCCC
>NZ_VCKZ01000205.1 GCF_005889745.1 Actinomadura geliboluensis | reverse complement strand
GTCGGGGAGGTCAGGCGGTCGGGAGCGGGGGCGGTCGCGGTGGCGATGAGGTGGCGGATCAGGGCCCGCAGCACCGCGGTGGCGGAGCGGGCGTCCCGCGCGTCGCACAGCACGATCGGCACGCCCGGGTCGAGTTCGAGGGCGGCCCGCACCTCGTCGGGGTCGTAGCGGAACGCGCCGTCGAACTCGTTCACCGCGACGAGGAACTTCGTCCCCCGGTTCTCGAAGAAGTCGACGGCCTCGAAGCAGGCGTCCAGGCGGCGGGTGTCGGCGAGCACGACGGCGCCGAGCGCCCCCGCGCACAGCTCGTCCCACATGAACCAGAAGCGCTGCTGGCCGGGCGTGCCGAACAGGTACAGCACGATGCCGTGCTGCTCGATCGTGATGCGGCCGAAGTCGAGCGCCACGGTGGTCGTGGTCTTGCCCTCCACGCCGCCGAGGTCGTCGATGCCGACGCTCGCGGTGGTGATGAGCTCCTCGGTGCTGAGCGGTTCGATCTCGCTCGCCGCGCCGACGAACGTCGTCTTCCCGACCCCGAATCCGCCCGCGATCAGGATCTTGACCTGAGTGGGGAACATCTCAGGCTCGTTGTAGGCCATCGAGCAGCTTCTCCAGGAGGTCTCGGTCGGTGAGCTCGGCCGCGGGGCGCGGCGCTCGGGTGGACATGGCCCGCCAGTTCACGAGGTCGGCGAGGAGGACCTTGGTGACCGCGACGGGGAGCCGCAGGTACGCCGCGACCTCGGCGACCGAGGTCGGGGTGCGGCACAGGCCGAGCGCCCGGTGGTGCTCCGGGTCGAGGTTCGCCGGCACCTCGCCCGTCGCCACCACCAGGGACAGCATGTCCAGCCGCATCGCCGGCCGGGTGCGCCCGGCGGTCACCGTGTACGGGCGCACCAGCGGCCCGGCGTCGTCGTCGAGCCAGACCTCGTCCTCGCCGGCCGTCATGACGAGGGGATCGGACCGCCCGGCGCCGCCGCCGCGCGCGTCGCCGTGCCGAGGAAGGGACGGACGGACTTGATCAGCCGGGCCATCTCGAAGCCGACGACGGCCGGATCGGCCTCGCCCCTCGCCAGCACCGCCAGCACCGAGTTGTAACCGGCCCACGAGATGAACAGCTGGCTCGACTTCAGCTCCGTCACGACCTGCCGGACCTCGTTGCTGTCGTCGAACTTCGTCCCCGCGCTCCGGGCGATGGAGAACAGGCCCGAGGCGAGCGCGGCGAGCTGCTCCGCGCTCGCGCGGTCGAAGCCGTCGGAGGCCTTCAGCATGCCGTCGGCGGACAGCAGCACGCTGCCGCGGATGACCGGAACCTCCTCGCCCAGCCCCCGCAACAGCCAAGCAAGATCCTGAGCCTGGTTCGGGGAGACAGCACTCAATGGACGCTCCTTATCCCTCGTGATGTTTCGTCAGTCCGTACCATCGGTGCCGTCCACGACGCCGTCGCTCTCTTCGGCGCCGCGCACGCCCCTTTGGAATGCCGCCATGAGACCGGGATTGTGCGCGACCTCCGTATCGTCCTGCAGATGCTGCGGCGCGGGAGGATTCACCAGTTCGGGAGCCATATTCGCCTGGACCCGGCGGCGCGGCAGCGACGGCCGCTCAGCATTGTCCACCATGCCGGATTCCGCCACCCCACCGGGATTTGCGGCCGGACCGGAATTCGCGGCGGCGGCGGAATTGGCGTGGCGGCCGGGGTCGTCCGCCGCGACGAAGCGGTCGGCCGGGGCATAGCCCTCCGACGGGCCGGAGTACGCGGACGCGGGGACGGTCTCCCGCGCCGCGGCCGGGGCGGCCGCGGCGGCGGGCACCGGGACGGGCTCGGCGTGCGCCGGCTGGGCCTGCGGCACGGCCTCGGCCTCCGCGGGTTCCGCGCCGACCAGCTCGCCCGGCACGACGACGGTGGCCTGGACCCCGCCGTAGAGGTTGTCGCGGAGCTCGACGCGGACGCCGTGCCGGCGGGCGAGCGCGGAGACGACCAGCAGGCCGATGCGCCCCTCCTGCAGCAGCTCCTCGGCGCCGCCCCGGTCGGGGTCGGCGAGCAGGTCGTTCAGCCGCCGCTGGCTCTCCCGGGGGATGCCGAGGCCGCGGTCCTCGACCTCGATGGCCAGCCCGGCGGTGACGGCGTCGACCCGGACCAGCACCTGCGTGTGCGGCGGCGCGAACCGGGTGGCGTTCTCGATGAGCTCGGCGAGCAGGTGGACGACGTCCGCGACCGCGCTGCCGTCCAGGGTGCCCTCGACGGGCGGGACGACCTTGACCCGGTTGTAGTGCTCCACCTCGGCGATGGCCGAGCGCAGCACCTCGTAGACGGTCACCGGTCGGCTCCACTGGCGGCGGGACGCGGCGCCGCCGATCACCGCGAGGCTCTCGGCCTGGCGGCGCATGCGGGTGCTGAGGTGGTCGACCCGGAACAGGCCCTTGAGCAGGTCCGGGTCCTCGACCTGGTTCTCCAGCTCGTCGAGCCCCTTGATGGCGCGGTGGGCCAGCGACTGCATGCGGCGGGCCAGGTTGACGAACACGTCGACCCGCCGGTCGGTGCTCGTGCCGGCGTCGCCGCCGGCGCTGCCGGTGCCGGTGCCGCTCGGCGCGCGGCTCGCGGCGACGTCCAGCACGGCGTTCCACGCCTCGCCCTGCGCCTGCCGCAGCTCGTAGGCGAGCCGGACGAACGCGTCGCCCGACTCGATGGCCGGGACGTCCTCGCTGCGCGGCGCCGTCTCCCCGGCCTTGACCCGCTCGGTGAGCTCCTTGAGGCCCTGCCGGCCGCGCGCGATCGAGAACCACAGCTCGCCGAGCCGCCGCTGCACGTCCTCCGGAGTCGGGCCCTGGACCCGGTCGGGCCGCCGGGCGGGCTGCCGCTCGAACCGGCGGGTCGCCACGTCCGCCCCGAACACGGCGGCGCCCAGCGTCAGGACGGCCGCCACAGCGGCCGCGGCCAGCACGAGCTGCGCCCGTGGCGTCACGTCGTCGCCGTTGTAGAGCACCGCCGCGGCGGCGACCCCGAGGATCCCGATAACGGCCGCCGGAAGGACGGAAATGCACAGGTGAAAGGACCGTGCGCTGCTCTGGCGACGCGTTCCGCGGGTCGGCGGCCTGCCGTGCCGCCGGAAATCCTGGCGCTCGGTGTCGGCAGGTTCGGAGAAAACGGGCATCGGACGTCCTCAGCGCGGTCGACGGCACGGCACGGGGGTCACATTACTGAGTGAGACGTACTCTTACCGGTACAGTCCGTATCTAGGCTGACACACCGCCCGTTCGGGGAAGCGTGGATTGCTGAGATTACCGGGACGTCCGTCCGCTTTCCGGCAATCTGCGGTACAGTGCCCATTTTTGCCCGATTGGCAACAAATGTACGGCCTGTATTGCGGACGCCCCCTGACGCGCCGCCGCACCCTCAACGGCCTGCGGCGGAGCGCCTCCGAGCCACGTCCCTCACGTAGGACGGAAGCTCCTCTACCGCCACGAGCAGCGACAACAGGCCCGGATCGGCAGTGAGCGCCCGAAACGCCACAGCCGCGGTCACGTCGTGACAGGGACGGCGCACCCGCTCGACGAGGTCGCCGGCGCGGATCTCGCCGGGTTCGACCACCCGCAGGTAGGCGCCGGGCATCGCGGCGCGCGTGAACCTCTTGATCCAGCCGGCCTCGTCCATCCACCCCTGGAAGGTGGCACAGGGGATCCGGGGGCAGCTCACCTCCAGCAGCAAGCTCCGCCCCACACGCCACCGCTCGCCGATCAGGGCGCCGTTGACGTCGATACCGGCGGTGGTCAGGTTCTCCCCGAAGACGCCGTTGGGCAGTGGCCTGCCCAACTCGTCCTGCCAGAAGTCGAGGTCCTCGCGGGCGTAGGCGTAAACGGCCTGGTCCGCTCCGCCGTGGCCGCGCACGTCGTGGACGCGGTCGCCCGCCAGCCCGACCGCGCCCGTGCCCTCGGTGGCCGGTGCGGCGACCGCCACCGGCCCGTCGACCGGGCGCTTGTCGATGCCGGTCAGCCTGGATCGCTTGGACGGGTTGAGGCGCGGGTGTCCGATGTTGACCGAGAGCAACTTCACCCGACGACCATACGAAGCGTCTCGGTGGACGTGCGGACGGGTTTCACGGCGGGGCGGCCCTGGGGGAAGCGCGGAGGTGCGCGCGCTCGCCCTGCCGCCCGATCAGGCTCAGGAACTCGACGGGCCCGGCGCCGGTCGCGCCGAACCAGTGCGGGATGCGGGTGTCGAACTCCGCGGCCTCCCCGGGTTCGAGGACGAGGTCGTGCTCGCCCAGCACCAGCCGCAGCGTGCCGTTGAGGACGTAGACCCAGTCGTAGCCCTCATGGGTGCGCAGGTCGGGCTCGGCGCCGTCCTTCCCGGCCGGGAGGACGAACTTGTACGCCTGGATGCCTCCGGGCCGGCGGGTGAGCGGCAGGACGGTCGCTCCGTCGCCGCCCGCGATCGGACGCAGGTGGACGCGCGGGTCGCCGGTGGGCGGCGCGTCGACGAGCTCGTCCAGCGTGACCCGGAAGGCGCGGGCCAGCGGCAGGAGCTGTTCGAGCGTGGGCCGCCGCAGCCCGGACTCCAGCCGGGACAGCGTGCTGGCGGAGATTCCCGTCTCCTCGGCGAGGCCGGACAGGGTGGTCCCGCGGCGCCGCCGGAGCTGCTTCAGCCTCGGCCCGAACGCGTCGAGGGTGCGCTCAACTGCCTCGTCCATCCGCTCATTTTGCCAATCGGCAACAGGCTTCGCCGGTTCGCCCCGGCGGTCGGCACCATCGTTGTAGCTGGTGAGAGCAACTGGAGGGGACGGCCGATGACGCACGAGTTCGACAAGGGCTACTGGGAGCGGCACTGGCGGGAGGGCGCCGCCGCCGGGGCCATGGGCGGCAACCCGCCGAACCCCTATCTCGCCCGTGAGATCGGGGAACTGGCCCCGGGGACGGCGCTGGACGCGGGGTGCGGCGCCGGTGCCGAGGCGATCTGGCTGGCGGGGCGCGGCTGGCGGGTGACGGCGGCCGACATCTCGTCCGAGGCGCTGGCCCGCGCCGCCGAACGCGCGGCGGCCGCGGGCGTGTCGGAGGGCCTGCGGTGGGTGGAGGCCGACCTGGCCGCGTGGACGCCGGACGAGCGGTTCGACCTCGTCACCACCCACTACGCCCACCCGGCGATGCCGCAGCTGGAGTTCTACGACCGCGTCGCCGGTTGGGTGGCGCCCGGCGGCACCCTGCTGATCGTCGGCCACCTCCATGGGCACGGCCATGGGCACGGGCACGGGCACGGCGAGGAGCACGGCCCGCCCGCCGAGGCGTCGGTCACCGCCGCCGCCGTCACGGCGCGCCTGGACGAGACGGCCTGGGAGATCGTCACCGCCGAGGAGGAGCACCGGACGATCACCGGTCACGGCGGCGCGGAGAAGCTCCTCCACGACGTCGTCGTCCGCGCCGTCCGCCGCACCGCGATGTGACGGCTTTCACATCAACTTCCGGCCGCAATTCCTGATCATGTTTATCCGCCGGAGCCGGTGGAAAAAGGCGCGAACCAACCCGGGGTCCGGCCCATCATACGAGTGCATAAGGGGGCACGGTGCCGGGGCCGAAAGTCGAGTAAGCCGCCGTGTCGCAATGGAGCAGAAGATGCGACTTGGAAAGGCGACCGTTCTCGGTCTCGTCGTCGGCGCGGTGACCATCGGCCTGGCCGCGCCCGCGATGGCGGAGGGCGGCGACGTGCTCGTGCAGCCGAGCCAGGCCCGCCCCGGCGGGCAGGTCACCGTCGTCGGGAAGAAGTGCCAGGTCGACGGGGAGGCCGGCTCGCTGGCGTTCGTGGGCGGGGCCGTCCCGCTGAACGGTGCCGAGGAGGTCGACGGCCGGGCCGGGCTGGCCACGATCAAGACCGACACCGTCCCCGGCGAGTACACCGTGCAGGTGCGCTGCGGCGGGCACAGGTCGGTCGGCTACCTCACGGTGGTGAAGGCCGGGGCGAAGCCCACGCCGATGGGCAGCACGCACCCGACCCCGACCGGCGGGGCCAAGACGGGCTTCGGCGGCGGCGCCGGCGGGACGAGCGCCGCGCCGCTGGCCGCCGGCGGCGTCCTGCTGCTGGGCGCGTTCGGAGTCGGCGCCGCGGCCGTCCGCCGGCGCAGCGGCGCGGACGCCTGACGAGACTCGCCGACGCCATTCCTGGGCCCGCGGAGAACCGTGCGAGAAATTGCACACGGCCGCGGGTCACGGGAAATGGCAGATCATTTTCGAGTGGGTGATCGGTGATGCGCGGAAAGGCCGGCCTGTGGACGCTGGCGGCGGTGCTGCTGGCGGCCGGCCTGGCGGTGATCGCGCTGGGGCTGCGCGGCCCCGGCGGCCCGCCGCAGCCGCCCGCGTGGGCGGCGGCCACCCGGCCCGCCGGTCCCGCCGGTCCGGCGCTGCCGCGCTCGGTGCCCGTGCAGGTGGCCGTCCCGGCGATCGGGGTCCGCGCCCCGCTGGTCCGGCTGGGCCTCGACGCGGACGGCTCCGTCCAGGTGCCGCGCGCCGACCGTCCGCGCGAGGCCGGCTGGTACGACCTGGGGCCGGCCCCAGGCGAGCGCGGCGCCGCCGTGCTCCTCGGCCACGTCGACTCGGCGGCGGGGGCGGCCGTCTTCTACGACCTCGGCCGGCTGCGGCCCGGGCACCGCGTCGAGGTGACGCGCGCGGACGGCCGCGTGGCCGTGTTCACCGTCGAGTCCGTGGAGCGGGTCGCCAAGGACCGGTTCCCCACCCAGCGCGTCTACGGCCCCCTCGACCGCCCCGGGCTCCGGCTCGTCACCTGCGGCGGGCCGTTCGACCGGGCGGTCCGCGGCTACCGCGACAACGTCATCGTCTACGCCACCGAGACGTCCGTCCGGTAGGGCGGGCGCTTCCCGCCGCCGCGCGTCCGGTGCGAGGATCGGACCAGCCGATCGTGAGAGGACCGCGCATGGCAGCCTCCCCGGAGTTCGACACCTCCGTCGCGCACCCGGCCCGCGTGTACGACTACTGGCTCGGCGGCTCCGACAACTTCCCGGCCGACCGGGAGCTCGGCGACGCGATGGTCCGGGCGATCCCGGCGCTGCCCGCGATGGCGCGCGCGAACCGGTCCTTCATGGAGCGGGCGACACGGCACCTGGTGGAGTCGGGCGTCACCCAGTTCCTCGACATCGGCAGCGGCATCCCCACGTCGCCGAACCTGCACGAGATCGCGCGGGCGGTCGACCCGTCCGCCCGCGTCGTGTACGTCGACAACGACCCGCTGGTCACCGAGCAGGCCCGAGCCATGATCGCGGACGTGCCGGGCGTCGCCTACCTGCACGGCGACCTCACCGAGCCGCAGGCCATCCTGGACGATCCGCTGCTCGCCGAGACGCTCGACCCGGCCCGACCGGTCGCGCTGATGGTCGTCGCGCTGCTGATGTACTTCCCGCCCGACCGGCACCCGGAGCGGTGGGTCGCGACGCTGCTCGGCGGGCTGCCGTCCGGCAGCACGGTCGCGATCTCCCACCCGACCGCCGACTTCGACCCGGAGGCCGTCGCCACCGCCAACGCCGCCGCGAACGCGGCGGGGATCCCGCTGGTGTCGCGGACGCGGGACGAGTTCGCCGCGCTGTTCGGCCCGGCGACACTCCTGCCACCGGGCGCGGTGCCGCTCGCGACATGGCGTCCCGACACGCCCCCGGCCGACCCGCACGAGGTGTACTACTACGCCGGCCTGGCCCGCAAGGACTGACCCGGTCAGCCGAAGTGGCCGGCGAAGCCGTCGTGGAGGCGGTCGAGGCCGAACTCGAAGAGCTCCTCGTAGGAGAAGTCGAAGACGTTGTCGGAGAGCTGCGCCATCACGGGGAAGTCGCCGCTGAGCAGAGCCGCCTCCAAGGACGGGCTCTGCGCGGCCCAGAACTCCTCGTTGCTGAGGCCCGTCCGGCGTTCGGCCCGGCGCTCCAGGATGTAGCGGCGCGCGACACTTTCCACGTAGTCGCTCTGGACGCTGACCATCATCATCAGCGTGCGGTCGTCGACGCCCGTCGGGCGCAGCCTGCCGAGGAGCCTGTCCAGCCCGCGCATGGAGTTGGGCCCTAGGAGCGGACGGCTCTGGTCCACGAACGGGTACCACGGATGGTCCAGGCACAACCGCCAATGGCCGTGCGCCTCGTCCGCCAGGATCTCCCGCCAACCCCGCCCATCTTCCTCCGCCTCCGTGCCCTCGGGGACGGCGGTGACGTGGTCGAGCATCAGGTCCAGCAGCTCGCTCTTGCCGGGGACGTAGCGGTAGAGCGTCATCGTCCCGACGCCCAGGCGGGTCGCGATGGAGCGCATCGACAGCGCGTCGAGCCCCTCGGTCTCGGCGAGCTCGTCGGCGACCTCGACGGCCGCCGCGATGACCCGGTCGAGGGTGAGGCCCGGCGGCCGCCCCCGAGGCGGCCGGACCCGGTCGCCCCACAGCAGCTTCAGACTCCGCCCGAGATCCCGGCCGTCGCCGCGCTCCGATGCCATGACCCGTCCGTCCCGCTCTTCCCGCCCAAGGCGCCTCCGTCAGCGCACACACGAAGACGCTACAGGGCGTGTTCGCGCAGGGGGGCGACCCCCTGGAGCCTGTGTTGGCCCAGGGGGGCGACCCCCTGGAACCCCCGTTACGGCCGAGAGGCCGTTTCCCCGATCCGCTGGCGCGTCTCGGCGAAACAGCCTCTCGCCCGGCGGGGCGTGCGGCCTCCGGGCGCTAGGGCGCCCTCCGGCCGCCCGCCCCGTGGGCGCGGCTGAGGTCGCCGCACTTTGGGTATGGTGTACGTTAATTTGCGTATGGGATACGCGAAGGGGAGGTGCCGATGGCGGAGGACGCGATCCTTGCGGTGGGAGTCCGCAAGGACTACGGGACGAAACGGGCGCTTGACGGCTTCGATCTCACGGTGCCGAAGGGCATGGTGTACGGGCTGCTCGGGCCGAACGGCGCGGGGAAGACGACCGCCGTGCGCATTCTGTCGACGCTCGCCCGGCCGACCGGCGGGCGGGCCGAGGTCGCCGGGTTCGACGTCGCGGCCCGGCCCCGGGCGGTGCGGCGGCGGATCGGGCTGGCGGGGCAGCACGCCGCGCTGGACGAGGTGCTGACCGGGCGGCAGAACCTGCGCATGTTCGGCCGCCTGTTCCACCTCGGGAAGCGGCGCGCGGCGGAGCGCGCGGAGGAGCTGCTGGAGCGCTTCGACCTGCTGGACGCCGCCGACCGCGGCGTGAAGGGGTACAGCGGCGGGATGCGGCGCCGCCTCGACCTCGCCGCCAGCATGATCCTCGCGCCGGACGTGCTGTTCCTCGACGAGCCGACCACCGGGCTCGACCCGCGCGGCCGCAACGAGGTGTGGGACTCCGTCCGCTCGCTCGTCGCGCAGGGCACGACCGTCCTGCTGACGACCCAGTACCTGGAGGAGGCCGACCGGCTGGCCGGGCGCATCGCCGTCCTCGACCGGGGCCGGGTCATCGCCGACGGCACGCCGGAGTCGCTGAAGCGGCTGATCGGCGGCGACCGGATCGAGGTGGTGGTGCGCGACCCCGCGGAGCTGGCGGCCGCGGCGGCGGTGGTCGCCCGCGCGGCGTCCGCCGAGCCGCGGGTGGACGCGGAGGCGGCGCGGGTGCACGCGCCGGTCGCCGACCGGGTGGCGGCGCTGACCGAGGTCGCCCCCACCCTGCAGGACGACGGAATCGCCGTCGAGGACATCGGGCTGCGCAGGCCCACGCTGGACGAGGTGTTCCTGCGCCTCACCGGCCACCGCGCCGAGAAGGAAGAGGTAGGGGCATGAGCGCAGTGGAACGCGGGGCCGTGGACGAGGGCGTCGGCGAGCGGCTCTACTGGGCCGTCGCCGACTGCTGGACGATCGTCCTGCGCGGTCTCACGCACTACGTCCGGCAGCCGAGCAACATCGCCTGGCAGCTCGGGTTCCCGATCGTGTCGGTGCTGCTGTTCGGCTACGTGTTCGGCAGCGCGATGTCCGTCCCCGGCGGCGGCGACTACCGCGAGTTCCTGATGCCGGGCATGTTCGGGATGACGATGGCGATGGGGTTCATGAACACCGCGTACGCCGTCGTCTTCGAGAGCACGCGCGGGGTCACCGACCGCTTCCGCTCGATGCCGATGGCGTCGTCCGCGACCGTGACCGGGCGCGGCGTCGGCGACCTGATCGGCGCGACCCTCGACCTCGTCGTGCTGGGGCTGACCGCGCTGGCGATCGGCTGGCGGTCCAGCGGCGGCGTGCTCGGGACGCTCGCGGCGTTCGGCCTGTTCCTGCTGCTGCGCTTCGCGCTGATCTGGATCGGCGTGCTGCTCGGCCTGCTCGTGCCCAACGAGGAGGCCGCGGGGAGCCTGTTCGCGGTCGCGTTCCCGTTCGCGATGATCTCCAGCGCGTTCGTGGCGCCGGCGCTGATGCCGGACTGGCTCGGCGCGATCGCGCGGTGGAACCCGGTCTCCGCGACCGTCACCGCGTCCCGCGAGCTGTTCGGCAACCCGGCCGCCGTCGGCGGTACCTGGGTCGAGCAGAACGCCCTGCTGATGGCGCTCGTGTGGCCCGCCGTCATCACCGCGATCTTCCTGCCGCTGGCCGTCCTGCGGTACCGGCGGCTGGGGCGCTGATCCGTCCTCCGGCACGTCTTGACGCATGTCAGGGGCGGTGCAAGCGTGGGAGGTGATGGTGAAAAGGGGGACCCATCATGACTGAGATCAAGAGCATCGAGAAGCCGGACGACCGGCGCGACTTCCCCAGGGGCCACCTTGAGGTCGTCAACTTGACCGGTCTCGTCTTCGGCAAGGCGACGTTCGAGCCCGGCTGGCGCTGGACGGAGTCGGTGAAGGACATCGCCGGCACCGACCTGTGCCAGGTGCACCACAACGGCTATGTCGTGCAGGGCCGGATGCGCATCCAGATGAGCGACGGCGCCGAGGGCGAGGTCGGGCCCGGTGACGTGTTCGTCGTCGAGCCCGGCCACGACGCGTGGGTCGTCGGCGACGAGGCCTGCGTCATGTTCGACTTCGCCGGCGGCATCGGCGAGTACGCCAAGGCCGGCTGACCGGCGCGCCGCGGCGATGGCCGGTGGGTCCGCCCACCGGCCGCACCCTTCCCCCTTCGGCCCCCGCGCATGGCGAGAATTGCCGACGTGGGAGCGGGTGCGGCCGGGTAGGTTCGAGAGATGAACGAGCGGCCGACTCTTGAGGACATCCGGCGCGCGCCGAAGGTGCTGCTGCACGACCACCTGGACGGCGGCGTCCGGCCCGCGACCATCGTCGAGCTGGCCCGCGACACCGGGTACGCCGACCTGCCCGCCACCGATCCCGACGCCCTGCGGACGTGGTTCGAGGAGGCGTCCAACTCGGGGTCGCTGGAGCGCTACCTGGAGACCTTCTCCCACACCGTCGGCGTGATGCAGACCGCCGAGGCGCTCACCCGGGTCGCCTACGAGTGCGCGGAGGACCTCGCGAACGACGGCATCGTCTACGCGGAGGTCCGGTACGCGCCCGAGCAGCACCTCAGCCGGGGCCTGACGCTGGAGCAGGTCGTCGAGGCCGTCCTGGACGGGTTCGCGCGGGCCCGCAAGGACTTCGGCATCCGGGTCGGGACGCTGGTCACGGCGATGCGGCACCAGGCGCGCAGCATGGAGATCGCCGAGCTGGCCGTCCGCTACCGGGACCTCGGCGTCGTCGGGTTCGACATCGCGGGCGCCGAGGCCGGCTACCCGCCCACCCGGCACCTGGACGCGTTCGAGTACCTCCAGCGGGAGAACGCGCACTTCACCATCCACGCCGGCGAGGGCTTCGGGCTGCCGTCGATCTGGCAGGCGATCCAGTGGTGCGGCGCCGACCGGCTCGGCCACGGCGTGCGGATCATCGACGACATCGAGGTGGACGGCGGCGACGCGCGGCTCGGCCGGCTCGCCGGCTACGTCCGGGACAAGCGGATCCCGCTGGAGATGTGCCCGACGTCCAACATCCAGACGGGCGCGGCGAAGTCGATCGCCGAGCACCCGATCGGGCTGCTGCGCCGGCTCAGCTTCCGCGTCACGGTGAACACCGACAACCGGCTGATGAGCGGGACGACGCTGTCGCAGGAGTTCGCCAAGCTCACCGAGGCGTTCGGCTACGGCTGGGACGACCTGCAGTGGTTCACGGTGAACGCGATGAAGTCGGCGTTCGTGCCGTTCAACGAGCGGCTCGAACTGATCAACGGGGTGATCAAGCCCGGCTTCGCGCAGCTCAAGTGGAGCGGCGCCCGGCCACTGGCATGATCGAGCCATGACCATTCGCTCCACCGGCGGGCAGGTCGCCGCTTACGCGTGGCTCGTGTTCGCCCTGCTCAACTTCGTGGACCTGTTCGTCGGCATCACCGGTGACCCCGACTACTCGCTGACGACGTTCACGATCGCGTTCCTGCTCCTGCTCGGCTGCGGGGTCGCCTACACGATCGGGCTGCGCCCGGCGATCGTCGGGGACGACGAGGGGATCACCGTCCGCAACCCGCTGCGGGACGTCCGCGCGCCGTGGGCGGCGGTCCGGAGCATCGAGGGCAAGAACGCGGTGACCGTGCGCTTCATCGGCCCGGACGGGTCGGACGTGGAGACCCGCGCCTGGGTGCACCAGACGTCCCCCCGCGCGCAGGCGAAGGCGGAGGCCCGCGCCGAGAAGCAGGCGCGCAAGAACCAGGGCGCGGACATCGACCTGCGGGGCCGGACGCCGACGAGGTTCGCGGCGCAGCAGCTCAACGAGCTGCGCGACCGGCACCGCCCGCGGGCCAAGTCGGGCGCCCCCGACCGGGCCGCGGCGGCGAAGCAGGCCGAGACCGCCCGGGGCACGGTCGCCTGGTCGGTCCCGGCGGTGGCGGCCCTGGCCGTCCCCCTCGCCGCGCTGATCGTCGCCCTGGTCGTCTCGCTGGTCCGCTGACCGCCCCTAGGCGAGGGCGGTGGAGAGGGCCGTGCGGAGCGCGTCCAGTTCGGCGGCGGCGCGCGCGCGGGTCGCGGCGACGTCGTCCTCTACCGGGAGGACGACCTCCAGGTAGCACTTGAGCTTCGGTTCCGTGCCCGAGGGGCGGACGACCACGCGGGCGCCGCCGGACAGCCGGAAGCGGAGCCCGTCGGTGGGCGGCAGGCCGTCCGCCGGGCGGGCGAGGTCGTCGAACGACGCGACCCGGCGCCCGGCGAGCTCCGCCGGGGGAGCGGCGCGCAGCCGCGTCATGGCCGCGGTGATCAGCGACAGGTCGTCCACCCGGATCGAGAGCTGCGACGTGGCGTGCAGGCCGTGCTCGCGGGCCTGGTCGTCGAGCAGGTCGAGCAGCGTGCGGCCGTCCCGCTTCGCGGCGGCGGCGAGGGCCGCGACGGCGAGGGCCGCGCCGATGCCGTCCTTGTCGTTGACGAGGACGCCGCGGTCGTCGCCGACGCTGTAGCCGAGCGCCTCCTCGTAGCCGAACACGAGCCGGTCGGGCCGCCCGTGGGGGGACGACCCCCCGCGCCCCCCGGTCGGGTGGGGCGCGCCCGCCTTCATGATCCATTTGAAGCCGGTGAGCGTCTCGGCGAACCGCACCCCGTGCGCGGCGGCGATCGAGCGGAGCAGCGACGACGACACGATCGTGGTGGCGACCAGCCGGTCGTCGCCGGCGGTGTGCCGCAGGACGTGCTCGGCGAGCAGCCCGCCGACCTCGTCCCCGGTCAGCGTCCGCCACCCGGACGGGGACGGGACGGCGACCGCGCAGCGGTCCGCGTCCGGATCGTTGGCGATCACCAGGTCGGCGCGCCGCGCCTCCGCCAGCGCCAGCGCGAGGTCGAGGGCGCCGGGCTCCTCCGGGTTCGGGAACGCGACGGTCGGGAAGTCGGGGTCCGGCTCCGCCTGCTCGGGGACGACGGCCGGGGCCGGGAAACCGGCGCGCTCGAACGCCGCGAGCAGCACGTCCTGGCCGACGCCGTGCATCGGCGTGTAGACGATCGAGACGTCGCGGTCGTCGCCGAGCCGCAGCGACGACACCGCGTCCAGGTACAGGCCGGCGTCGGCGTGGACGGGCCAGCCGGAGCCGAGCGGCAACTCGTCCACCCGGCCGACCGCGTCGATCGCGGCGGAAATCTGGCTGTCCTGCGGCGGGACGATCTGCGCGCCGTCCGACCAGTACACCTTGTAGCCGTTGTCGCGCGGCGGGTTGTGGCTGGCCGTCACCATGACGCCCGCGACGATGTCGTCGAACGAGCGGGTGAAATGCGCCAGCACGGGCGTCGGGACGGGCTCGGCGAACACCTCCGGGCGCAGCCCGGCGCCGCTGAGCACGGCCGCCGTGTCGTCGGCGAACCGGCGCGAGCCGTGCCGCGCGTCGAAGCCGACGACGACCCGGCCGCCGGGCGGCAGGCACGCGGCGAGCCCGGCGGCGGCGCGCATGACCGTCACCCGGTTCATCCGGTTCGGGCCGGCGCCCAGCTCGCCGCGCAGGCCCGCCGTCCCGAACTCCAGCCGGGACCCGAACCGCGCCGCGAGCGCCGCGTCGTCGCCCCGGTCCAGGATCGCGCGAAGCTCGGCGCGGGTGTCCGGGTCCGGGTCCTGCGCGAGCCACTCCTCGGCGCGCGCGCGGAGGTCGCTCACAGCTTCGCCAGGACCGTCGCGAGGAGCGTGCCCATGCGCCCGGCGGACGCGCGTCCCGCCGCGAGGACCTCCTCGTGGTCCAGGGGCTCGTCCGACAGCCCGGCCGCGATGTTGGTGACCAGCGAGATCCCGAGGACGTCCGCGCCGCCCTGCCGCGCCGCGATCGTCTCCAGCACCGTCGACATGCCGATCAGGTCGGCGCCCAGCGTGCGCAGCATCCGGATCTCGGCGGGCGTCTCGTAGGTCGGGCCGCGGAACGCCGCGTACACGCCCTCCGCCAGCGTCGGGTCGACCTCCTTGGCGAGGGCGCGCAGCCGCCCCGAGTACGCCTCGGTGAGGTCGAGGAACGTGGCGCCGGTGAGCGGGTTCGCGCCCGACAGGTTCAGGTGGTCGGAGATCAGCACCGGGTCGCCGACGCTCTGGTGCTCGGGCCGCAGCCCGCCGGCCGCGTTCGTCAGCACCACCGTCTTCACCCCGGCGGCCAGCGCCGTCCTGACGGGGTGCACCACGGCGTCGACGCCGCGGCCCTCGTACAGGTGCGTCCGGCCGAGGAACACCAGCGCCCGGTGCCCCGCCACCTCGACGACGCGGATCGTCCCCGCGTGCCCCTCCACCGCCGGGGGCGCGAACCCGGGCAGTTCGGTGGCCGTCAGCTCGGTGGCGGGCTCGCCCAGCTTGTCGGCCGCCGGGACCCAGCCCGAGCCCATCACGAGGGCGACGTCGAACGAGTCGAGGGACGTGCGGTCGCGCAGCGCGTCCGCGGAGGCCCGTGCCAGTGCAAAAGCGTCGTTGCTCACATCGCCGACACTACCGCCGGGTTCCCGGTGGGACGATCAGTCCCCCAGCGACCTGCACGGACGTGTCCGCAGGTCCTTGACGTAGTCGTCGGGCGCGCCGGCCTTCTCGGCCGCGTCGGCGAGGATGCCGAGGTAGCGCGCGGACGGCAGGCCGCCCTCGTAGTCGTCCAGGACGTACATCCAGCACAGGACGTCGCCGTCCAGGGTCTGCACCCTGACGCGGATCTTGCGGTAGACGTCGAGCGCGGCCCCTTCCCAGGCGTCGAGTTCCTTCTCGTCCCAGGCGGGCACGTCGTACATGACGACGAAGACCTGCTCGGACTCCTCCTCGACGACCGTCGCGAGGGCGCCGTCCCAGCCCTTGTCCTGCCCGCCGAAGGTGAGCCGCCACCCGGCCAGCCAGCCGGTGCCGCGCATGGGCGAATGCGGAGCCCGGCTCGCCATCTGCTCGGGATCCATGTTGGAGGCGTACGCCGCGTACAGTGCCACGTTGGCCAAGGCTACGCCACGCTTGGAGCGGGGGTGTGGGGGTTGTCCCCCACAGTGACGGGGCCACGCTTGGAGCGGGGGTGTGGGGGTTGCCCCCCACAGTGACGGGGCCACGCTTGGAGCGGGGATGTGGGGG
>NZ_VCKZ01000696.1 GCF_005889745.1 Actinomadura geliboluensis | reverse complement strand
GTTGCGGACTCCGCGTTTCTTGCGGTCTGGTGCGCGCGCCCTTGGACTTTGTGGTTGCGCTTGCTGGGGACCCCTTGGCTCTTGGTTGGGGCCGTCTGGCGAATGGGGGGTGCCGGACGACCTGAGCATGGGGGGCGGGATGGTTTCATGCGGGGTATGGGAAGACATCGCAGGGGGGCGAAGCGCGAGGTCACGGTGGCCGACCTCATCGACGAACTGCGCAGGTTCGAGCCGGGGATGCAGGTGCGGCTGGCGGTCCAGCCCCGGCTCCCTCAGGAGCACGCCGTCGGAGGCGTCGCGGAGGCGGACGGCATGGTGTGGATCGGCGACGGCGGGCACCGCGGGTACGCGCCCGACGAGGTCGCCGAGCAGCTCGGGTGGAGCTGACGCAAAGCCTTCGCCATGACGGCGGCTACCTTTGCTCCGCCCGCGCTTCGCACTGTCGATCATGAGGGAACAGCCAATGACGTGGCGATGCATGATCGAGAGGGTTGACCCCAATGAGAAGCCCGATGCTAGGGCTGCTGCCCGCCGCGGTCGCGGCGGCGGCCGTCACGGCCGTGGCCGTGCCGGCGTCCGCGGAGGAGGCACCGCGGCCCGTCCCGCGGACCTACACCCTGGACGACTGCCCCGAGGCGCTGAACTTCCTGACGTCGATGCTCAGCTCGATGCTGAAGAGCCCCGACCTCGCCAAGGCCGTCTGCACCATGAAGGCGGAGCAGAACGCGCAGGACACGCCGAGCGCAGAGGACGGGTGGGACACCAAGGGCACCAAGGGCGCGGAGGGCGCGCAGGGCGCGGAGGACACCAAGGGCGCGGAAGGCGCGGAGGGTGCCGAGGGCGCGGAGACCGCGCCGGTCGAGGGCACCTACACCGATCCCGACGGGCGCACCGTCGCCCAGAAGGACAACAAGCTCCTGGGGCTCGTGCAGATGCCCAAAAGCCTCCTGGTCAAGGTGCCGACCCTCGACGAGGGCACGTACACCTACACGGCCGGCGGCCGCTGACGTTCACGGGCCGCGGAGGGGCGTCCTTCGCGGCCCGTGTCTCAACCGCTCCCAGTGTGCACTAAGCTTTTCCTCGACCGAGGGGCTATGGCGCAGTTGGTAGCGCGCCTCCATGGCATGGAGGAGGTCTGGGGTTCGAATCCCCATAGCTCCACGCTCGGCTTCGGAGTGGTCGGCCTGCGGGCCGCCACTCCTTTGTCGTTTCAGACGGGGGTCGTGGTGTAGCGCAGGACGGCGCCCACGGGATGGTCCGGGGCTTGGTCGTTGGACGGCACGACGACCAGTTCGCTGTCGGTGGCCGCGGCGGCCCGCACCAGGGCCGCGTCCGCGCGCTCCGCCCGGGGGTCGGTGATGCCGAACTCCTCGCGGAGCTCCTCCGCGGTGGCGGCGACCTGGATCGGGTCGGGGCCGATCCACAACTGGTCGTCGGAGTCGGCGTCGTCCATCAGGAGCAGCGTCTCCACCTGGCCGTGCCGGAGCGCCTGCGTCGTCGCGGGCAGTCCCGACACCGCGCGCTCGCCGTTGGCGAGTTCGCGGTCGAAGCGCTCGGCGACCGTCATGACGCGTTCGGCCGTCTTCAGCTTCAGGAGGCGGTTCAGCTCGTCGTCCAACTCCGGGTCGTCGATTCCGGTGTTCTTGTCCGCCTCGACGGTGTGCTCCAGGACGTTCTCCGACACCTCCTCCAGGACGGCGTTGCGGGCGCGGACGTCGCCGGCGATCACGACGGCCTCGGCGCGGCAGCGGTCGGCGGCGCGGTCGATCTCGTGGGCGACCTTCTTCGCGTTGATCTTCCAGGTGTTCTCCGAGGAGCGCTGGTACCGGGACTGGTTCCAGTCGCCCGCCTTCACCTTGCGGATGGGGTACTCCTCGTCGCCCCGCACGTCGATGTGCTCGTGCCGGCCGTCGGCGCCCACGCAGTCGATCGCGCCCCCGCGGCGGTCGACGACGGCCACCAGGTGCGCGAACTGCTCGCCGCGCTCGGTCAGGTACGGCAGGACGTCCGGGAGCGGGGCGAGGGTCGCGCGGGTGA
>NZ_VCKZ01000695.1 GCF_005889745.1 Actinomadura geliboluensis | reverse complement strand
GCCTGGCCGTCCGGCATGGCCTCGATCATGATCACCCACTCGCTCGCCGATCTGGACGCGCTGGCCAGCGAGGAAGACCGCGCCAAGGTGAGGTGCTCGGTGAGGATCTTCAGGTGGGTTTCGCGGGCCTCGGCGTGGTGGCGGCGGCCTTCCTCGGTGATCTGGACGAAGACGCCACGGCGGTCGTCCCTGCAGAGGTCGCGGACGACGTAGCCGTTCTTCTCCAGGCGGGCGACCGTGCGGGACAGGGCGCTCTGGCTGAGGTACATCGCCGCGGCGATCTCCTGCATGCGGCGCTTCTCACAGTGGAGATCGACGAGGCGGTCGAGCGTCTCGTACTCGCTCATGCTCAGGCCGTGAGCGTCCTGCAGGGCCCGCTCCAAGGCGCAGGCGACCGTGTTGTAGCAGGTCGCAAGCTCGCGCCAGCGCTCGACTAGAGCAGCGTTCGCCTCCATGCCGTGCATCGTACCATGCATGCGCATCAGATGCGCAGACATTAAATTCTGCAGAAATTTGTGCGTGGACATTTGATGCATGTGCATGTACTGTCCTGCGCCGTGGCTATCACCGACACCTCACCTGTCTCCACCCGCCGTCCGCCGGTAGCCGACCGCGCGCCGGCCGAACAGATCTGGACCCCTCGCCTTTGGGGCGTCCTCGCCGTCCTGTGCGCCGTGCTGTTCCTCGATGGACTCGACGTTTCGATGGTGGGCGTCGCGCTGCCGTCGATAGGCGCCGAGCTCGGGCTGTCCACCACGTCGCTGCAGTGGATCGTGAACGGATACGTCCTCGGCTACGGCGGGCTGCTGCTCCTCGGCGGGCGCACCGCCGACCTGCTGGGACGCCGCCGGATCTTCCTCGCCGCGCTCGCCGTGTTCGCCGTCGCGTCACTGATCGGCGGCCTGGTGAACGACGGCACGCTCTTGATCGTCACCCGTTTCGTCAAGGGGCTCGCCGCCGCGTTCACGGCGCCCACCGCCCTGTCCATCCTGACCACCACGTTCCATGAGGGACCCGCGCGGAACCGGGCACTGTCGGTGTTCTCCGTCTTCGGCGCGAGCGGCTACTCGTCCGGGCTGATCCTCGGCGGGCTGCTGACCAGCTTTGGCTGGCGCTGGACGTTCCTGACGCCGGTTCCACTCGCGGTCATCGCACTGATCGCGGGCTACGCGCTGATCCCGCGGGACAAGCCCGCAGCCGGCGGCGGCCACGACATCGTCGGTGCCGTGACGCTCACCGGCGGCATGCTGCTCGCGGTCTACACCGTGGTCTCGGCGCCCGACCGCGGCTGGCTCGACCCCCTGACCGTGGGCTCGATCGTCCTCGCGGCGGTTCTGCTGGTCGGCTTCTTCGTCACCGAGAACAAGGTGCGGCACCCGCTGATCCGGCTCGGCATCCTGCGGATCGGCGCCATCGTCCGCGCCAACCTGAGCATCGTCGCGCTGTTCGGGTCGTACCTGAGCTTCCAGTTCATGATGACGCTCTACCTGCAGGACGTCCTGCACTGGTCGCCGCTGAAGATGGCCATGGGACTGCTGCCCGCCGGGCTCCTCGTCGCCTTCGGCTCGCCGTTCGTCGGACGGCTGATCGACCGGTACGGGACGCCTCGCCTGATCATCAGCTCCATGACGTCCCTCAGCCTCGGCTACGGCTGGTTCCTGGCCACAACCGGGAACACCCCGCACTACGCGTTCACGATCCTGCCGACGATGCTCCTGCTTGGCGGCGGATTCGCGTTCGGGTTCAGCTCGATCATGGCGCAGGCCACGGACGGGATCGACGACTCCGAGCAGGGCCTGGCGTCCGGCCTCGTCCAGACCTCCGGCCAGGTCGGCGCCGCCCTCGTCCTGGCCCTGGTCACCGCACTGGTCGCCGGCGGGACGGCCGCCGGCGGCGACGGCTTCGCCGAATTCCACCCGGGCGTCAACCTGGTCAGCGCCGTAGCCGTCATCGGCCTCGCCCTCAACCTGATCCCCCTCCTCCGCCGCAACCGCACCTGACCAGCAACTCCTCAACCGGGGGCGGCCTCCCCAAAGGCCGCCCC
>NZ_VCKZ01000204.1 GCF_005889745.1 Actinomadura geliboluensis | reverse complement strand
TGCTCCGACAGGTCGGAGCCCGCGTAGCTGACGCCGATCAACTTCACCTCGCACTGGTAGAAGTTCACCCACGAGCCGTAGGAGGCCAGGCGCCCGAAGGCCGCCATCTTCCCGGGCGAGCGCTGGAGGAAACGCGTCAGCAGCGGCTCGTCGCGGTTGAGGTTGTCGCTGAGCCGGCCGAGCTGGACGATGTCGTCCTTCAGCGGGTCCCGCGTGACCTGGAGCAGCCCGGCGGTGGCGGTGGTCAGGTCGGCGATCGACCCGAGCGCCTCACCGATCGGCCTGCGGTCGGTGGCGAGGCCGGAGGTGAACCGGCGCAGCGTGGTGACCAGGTCGACGAGCTGCCGGTCACGGCTGTTGATGGTCTGGACGACGCTGTCCAGGTTGGCGATGAGCTGGCCGATCACCTTGTCCTTGGCGGCGAGCGTGCTCGTGAGCTGCCCGACGGTCCGCAGCAGGCTCTCGACGGTGCCGCTCTCCCCCTGGAGCACCTTGACGATCGACTCCGACAGCTTGTTCGCCTCGCCGGGCGACAGCGCCTGCATCAGCGGCTGGAAGCCCTGGAACAGCTGCGTGAGGTTGAGCGTCCCGGCGGTGTGCTCGACGGGGATCGTCCCGCCGGGCTTCAGCACGTCGCCGGGCGAACCGGTGCCCTGGCCGAGCGCGATGTACCGCCCGCCGACCAGGTTCAGGTACTTCACGGCGGCGGTCGCCGACGCCGGGATCCGCCGATCCCGGTCGACGGAGATCTTCACCCGGGCGAGCCTCCGGTCGCTGACCTTGATCTCCTCGACCTGGCCGACCTCGACGCCCGCGATCCGCACCCCGTGCCCCGGGTGCAGCCCGGCGACGTCGGTGAACTTCGCGTAGTAGGTGACGCGGTCGCCGCTGGTGGCGCCGGTGATGCTGGACGCCAGCAGCGCCGTCGCCAGCACCGTCACCACGATGAAGATCAGCGAGCTGACGAGCGGGAAGCCCATGCCCTTGATCCCCTGGCCGGTGAGCCTCACTTGACCGTCACCTCCGTGCCCCGGTAGATCGGCCCGACCAGCACGCTCGACCAGTCCGGCAGTTCCTCGGGGACCTCGTCCAGCGGCGGGCCGGCGAGCTCGTTGACCAGGTCGTTCTCCGACGCCGAGTTCGCCGGGCCGAGGCCGCTGCCGGCCGCGCCCGCCTTGCCGGGGGCGCCGCCCGCGGGCAGCACCCGCACGCCGTTCCCGGTCGCCAGGTACGGGACGCTCGGGCAGCGCGGCCCGTTGCCGCCGTCGTAGCGCGGCGCGTCCTTGCCCGGCACGTAGCGGCCCTTGCTCTTGAGCGGCACCACCACGCCGTGCACGCCGTGCTGGTTCGTGCCCTTCCCGAGCACCTTGTTCATCGTCGGGATGAAGCCGGCGAGGGTGCGGAACGTGCAGGGCGCGGCCGGGGCGTAGCGGCGCATCAACTCCAGGCTCCCCCGGCTCTCGGTCGCCAGCGCGATGATGTTGCCGGAGTTGGCGTCCAGGAAGTCCTGGAGGTCGGCCGACGACCCCGACACCGCGTCGTACAGGGTCGCGAGCGCGGTGCGCTGCTCCACGATCGTCTTGCTCGTCACCGTGAAGTCGGTGAGCGCCTGGAGGAGGTCGGGCGCCGCGTCGGAGGCGTGCTGGGTGAACTCCGCCAGCTCCTGGAGGTTGCGGGTGAGCGCCGGGACCTCCGGGTTCATCCTGGTCAGGAACGCGTCGAGCTGCTCGAAGTTGCGGCCGATCTGGTCGCCGCGCCCCTCCAGCGCCCGCGACATGGCGTTCAGCGTCGCCGACAGCTTCGCGGGCTGGAGCGTGTTGAGCAGGTCCATCGTGTGGTTCAGGACCTCCGACAGCTCCACCGCGTTCTGGCTGCGGTCCTCGGAGATCACGTCGCCGTCCGCGATCGGCCGGCCCGCCGACCCCGGCGGCGGGACGAGCGAGACGAACCGGGCGCCGAACACCGTCGTCGGCAGCAGCCGCGCCTGGACGTCCGCCGGGATCCGGTCGGTCATCCCCGGTTTCAGCGCCAGCTCCAGCTTCGCGCCCGCGCCGTCCGCCTTGATGGAGCGGACCTCGCCGACGACCACGCCGCGGACCTTCACGTCCGCCATCGGGTGCATCTCGTGCCCGGCCGTCGAGGTGCGCAGCGTCACCGTCGTCGCGTCGGTGAACTGCTTGTCGTAGATCGCGATCGACAGCCAGATCAGCAGCGCCGGGACGAGCAGGAATACCACCCCGGTGAGGCGCTGCCCGACCACGTGCCGGGTCGTTCGTCTCGCCATGTCAGCCCGTCACCTTCACCGTCGTCGTGGCGCCCCAGATGGCGAGGCTGGCGAAGAAGTCCGTCACGCTGATCAGCACGATCGCGGTGCGGACCGCGCGGCCGACGGCGACGCCCACGCCGGCGGGGCCGCCGACCGCGCGGTAGCCGTAGTAGCAGTGCGCCAGCACCACCATCACGCTGAAGATCAGCACTTTCGCGAACGAGAGCAGCACGTCCTCGGGGGCGAGGAAGAGGTTGAAGTAGTGGTCGTAGGTGCCGGCCGACTGCCCGTTGAACCAGATCGTCACCTGTCTGGACGCCAGGTACGAGCTGAGCAGCCCGATGCCGTACAGCGGGATGATCGCGACCGTGCCCGCGATGATCCGGGTCGTGACGAGGTAGGGCACCGACTGGATGCCCATGCCCTCCAGCGCGTCGATCTCGTCGTTGATCCGCATCGCGCCGAGCTGCGCGGTGAACCCCGCGCCGACCGTCGCCGACAGCGCCAGCCCGGACGCCAGCGGCGCGATCTCGCGGGTGTTGAAGTACGCCGAGATGAACCCGGTGAACGCCGCCGACCCGATCTGGTCGAGCGCGGCGTAGCCGGACAGCCCGACGACGACGCCGGTGAAGATCGTCATGCCGATCATCACGCCGACGGTGCCGCCGATGACGGCGAGCGCGCCGCTGCCGAACGCGACCTCGCTGAGCAGCCGCAGCGACTCGCCCAGGTAGCGGCGGATCGCGCGCGGCGTCCACAGCAGCGCCCGGATGTAGAAGCCGAGCTGGTCGCCGGGCTGGTCCAGCCAGGAGACCAGCTTCACCGGCTTGAGCCGGCGGGCCCCGGGAACCGCCATGTCACGCTCCCTTCGGGGGGACGACCTGCAGGTAGATGGCGGTCAGCACGACGTTGACGAAGAACAGCATCAGGAACGTGATGACGACCGACTGGTTGACCGCGTCCCCGACGCCCTTCGGGCCGGGGCTCGGGTTCAGGCCGCGGTAGGCGGCCACGACCCCGGCGATGAACCCGAAAATCAGCGCCTTGAACTCGCCGATGTAGAGGTCGGGGAGCTGCGCGAGCGCGGAGAACGAGGCGAGGTAGGCGCCGGGCGTCCCGTCCTGCAGCAGCACGTTGAAGAAGTAGCCGCCGGCGACGCCGACCACCGAGACCAGGCCGTTCAGCAGCACCGCGACCGCCATGCAGGCGAGCACCCGGGGGACGACGAGGCGCTGGATGGGCGAGACGCCCATGACCTCCATCGCGTCCATCTCCTCGCGGATCGTCCGGGAGCCGAGGTCGGCGCAGATCGCCGACCCGGCCGCGCCGGAGATCAGCAGCGCCACGATCAGCGGGCTCGCCTGCTGCACGACCGCGAGGACGCTCGCGCCGCCGGTGAGCGACTGCGCGCCGAGCTGCTTGGCCAGCGACCCGACCTGCAGCGAGATGACGGCGCCGAACGGGATCGACACCAGCGCGGTCGGCAGGATCGACACCGACGCGATGAACCAGAACTGCTGGACCAGCTCGCGGAGCTGGAACGGGCGCCGGAACGACAGCGCCAGCACCGTCCCGGCCAGCGCGAACAGCCGCCCGGTCTGGCGCAGCGCGCCGGCGCCGGGGACCGCGGCGTCAGGTGCGGCCACGCGCGTCTCCTTCCACGGGCACGCGCGCGTCGCCGCGCCGTGCGGTCGGGTGCTCAGTTCGCGCCCTGTCGGTGTGCGGCATGTCAGTTCGCGCCATGGAGGCCGCCTTCCCGCTGCTGGTGGGCGCGGTTGGCGCGGATCGCCTGCTGCGCCGCGTAGGACAGCCGCGGCATCATCGCGTCGACCGCCATCGCGTGCCGCTGCTCCGCCTGCCGGGGCGGCATCCCGGGCGTCGGCCGCAGCTGCGGCGGGATCTCCAGGGTGCGGTGGGTGCGCGCCGGGGCCGCGGCCTCGGCGGCGAGCAGCGCCGCGTCCTTCTCCTCCGACATGCCGATCGGGCCGTGGGTGTCGCCGTGCAGGAACTGCAGGACGGCCGGCTCCTCGCTGGTCAGCAGCGCCTCGCGGGGGCCGAACGCGACGAGGTCGCGGCGGTACAGCATGCCGATGTTGTCGGGGACGGTCGCGGCGATGTCGATGTTGTGCGTGACGATCAGCATCGTCGCGTCGATCCGCGCGTTGACGTCGATGAGCAGCTGCGAGATGTGCGCGGTGCGGACCGGGTCGAGGCCGGAGTCCGGCTCGTCGCACAGGATGATCTCCGGGTCGAGGACGAGCGCGCGGGCCAGGCCGGCGCGCTTGCGCATGCCGCCGGAGATCTGGCCGGGCAGCTTGCGCTCCTCGCCGGCGAGGCCGACCATCTCCATCCGCTCCAGCACGATCCGGCGGATCTCCGACTCCGACTTGCGGGTGTGCTCGCGGAGCGGGAACGCGATGTTGTCGTACAGGGGCAGGGACCCGAACAGGGCGCCGTCCTGGAACATTAGGCCGAACCGCTTGCGGGCCTCGAAGACGTCGCGGTCGCGGTCGTTGACCATGTCGACGCCGTCGATCATGACCCGGCCCTCCTCGGGCTTGAGCAGGCCGACGAGCGACTTGAGGAACACCGTCTTGCCGGTGCCGGACGGCCCGAGCAGCACGCTGACCTCTCCCGGCGGGAGGGTGAGGGTGACATCCCGCCAGATCGTCTGCCGGCCGAACACTTTCGTCAGCCCCTCGACGACGACTTCAATTCCCAACGACACCACCACTCGCGATAGGGCAGGAGGTTGCGAGGACGTTACGGCCCAGTAGACACGGAATTCAATAGGGGCTCGCGGTATCTTCGGCACAATTCGGTAAATGGCCGCCGGAATTTGTCACCGACTTAGTGTTCGATCTCCGCGAACTCGTCGCGAGTGACTACCGCCGGGTAACATGTTGCCGGCGGGCCGCGCGCCGACGCGCACCCGGCCGCCGCGGTTGTCACCGATCCAGCAACCGAACGTCATTCTTGTCACATCGCGCGCAAAGCGGGGGCCCGTGCGGCCGATCATGCCGCAGCCCCTTGCCAGCCGGGACTGGCGACTTTATGTTCGCGGTGTTCTCGAACTCGCCCACGCTGCTCGCTTCCCGTCCGGCACACCCCCGTCCGGAGCCGCCGTCCCGCCGGGACGGCCACCCCGTACCGGCCGGCTCGATGCGGAGGTTTCCTTTCCATGTCGCAGGCATTGGAATTGTCCGAACACGGCAGGAGTCAGATCGACTTCCGGGATTTCCTCGAGCTGCTGCGGGCCGAACTGGCCGATGTGACGAACGAGATCGTCGCGGAGATCAAGCAGAACATCCCCGAATACGACCGGCCCGACCCGTCCTACGACCAGACGCTCCGGCTCTGCGCCGACATGCTGCTGCCGACGTTCTTGGAGCGCGTCTCCGACCCGAACGCCTCCACCGCCCAGCGCGACGAGACCTGCCGCACCCTCGGGCGCTTCGAGGCCATCGAGGGGCGCTCCCTGGACCACCTGCAGGCCGCCGCCCGGATCGCCTTCCACGTCGCCTGGCGCCGGACGGCCGTCCTCGCCGAGCGCGAGCAGGTCCCGACCTCCGTCGTGGCCGCCGCCGTCGACGCCATGCTCGTCTACCTGGAGGAATCGGTCGCCCAGGCCCGCCTCGGCTACCAGCAGGCCACCGGGCACGCCGACATGCGCCGCCGCGAGGAGCGGCGCCGGCTGCTGCACCTCATCCTGCAGCGGCCCGCCGTCGTCCCCGAGGCCATCGAGGACCTCGCCAAGTCCACCGGCTGGTGGCCGCTGCCCGCCGAGGCCACGCTCATCGCCGTCCACCCCGAGGCGCCCTGCACGCGCTCCGCGCTCGACACCGACGTCCTCACCGACTTCGACTCCGCCGAGCCGTGCCTGCTCGTCCCCGGGCCCCTCACCGCCGACCGCAAGAGCATGCTGCGCGCCGCCCTGTCGGACGCCAGCTGCGTCCTCGGCCTCACCCTCCCGCTGGAACGGGCCACGCACTCGCTGCGCTGGGCGCGCCGCGTGCTCGCCCTCGCGGAGGAGGGGATCATCCCGGACGGCTCCCTCATCCCGTGCCAGAACCACCTGATGACCATGTGGCTGCTGTCCGACCCGCCGCTGATCGAGGAGCTCACCCGGCGGCACCTGGAGCCGCTCCAGGACGTCTCGGACGGGCAGCGCAAGCGCCTGGTCGAGACCCTCGCCGAGTCCGTCACCACCCGCGCCACCGCGGTCGACATCGGCGAGCGGCTCAAGATCCACCCGCAGACCGTCCGGTACCGGCTCCGCCAGCTGGAGGGGTACCTCGGCGACAGCCTGGACGACGCCGACACCCGGTTCTCGCTCGACGCCACCCTGCGCGCCGCGAGCCTCTACCGGCGCCGCCGCCTGGGGCGCCGGAAGGCGTGACACCGACGGCCGTTTCGACGCTGTTGTGACTTTCCGCGAACGCCGGTGACGTTTTGGGTCACACGGGACGGCACGGGCCGTTATCCTGACCTTCTGGTTACCGCCCCCTGACGGGAAGTCGAAGGAGTCCATGCCGACCTCGACCTGGTTCCGCCTCAACGTCGCCAAGCGCGAGCGCGTGCTCGAGGTGGCGATGCGCGAGTTCGGGGAGCACGGGTACTCGACCGGCAGCCTGAACACCATCGCGCGCGAGGCCGGCATCGCCAAGGGGTCGCTGTTCCAGTACTTCAGCGACAAGCTGGAGTTCTTCGCGTTCGTCTGCGACGAGACGTCCCGCCGCATCCGCGAGGAGATGGAGCGCCGCATCGAGCGCGTCTCCTTCGACCAGTCCTTCGACGAGTGGCTCTTCGACGTCCTCTGCGACTGGACCGAGTACATGGCCGACCACCCGCTGGAGCGCGGCGTCACGGCGGCCACCAACTTCGAGCTCGACAACAGCGTGCGGTCCGTCGTCCGCGACACCGCGAACCAGCACTACCTCCAGGTCATCCACCCGACGCTGGAGCTGTGGAAGGCCGAGGGCGCTATCCGCGAGGACGCCGACCTCGCCGTCCTCGCCACCTGGCTGATGACCCTGCTGCCGTTCCTCGCGCTGGCGCCGTACTACGACGGCCTCGACCCGATCCACGACCTGCGGGGCCGCACCCCGGCCGAGCAGCGGCCCGTGATCCGGCAGCTCCTCGCGGGGTTCCGGCCGATGTTCGCGCCCGAGAAGCAGCGCTGACGAGCCGCCGCGGGGCGGGTCAGTCCTCGATGTCGGCCACCAGGACGTCCATGAAGCGGGTCGCGGAGCGGGCCGGCAGCGGCAGGACGTCGGCCTCGGCGGACGTCACCACGCGCGGGTGCGCGATGCGCCGGGCGCGGCCGAGCCGCTCCACACCGCCGCGCCCCTCGGCCAGCAGGTTGCGGACCCAGTCGGTGTCGCGCCCGTACGGCAGCCCGATGATCAGCCGCGAGCCGCTGCGGAACGCGGTGACGGGCGTCCGGTACTCGCGGCCCGACCGGCGCCCCCGGTGCACGACCACGGCGAGCGGCGGCACGTAGGGCGCGTAGACGCCCTGGATCCGGTTCGTGACCTTCTTGTTGAAGCTGGGGAGCCAGCTCGGCATCAGCGGCTTCGGCATGCCCCATGCGTAACACGTCCGGGCGCCCACCGCATGGCGGGCGCCCGGACTTGCCCCGTCCTCAGCGGGTGATGATGTACTCGGCGGGGTCGGCCTTGCGGGAGCCCGCCCAGAACTCGAACGTGAAGCCCGGCCACAGGGTGCGGTTCACGCCCTTGTCGTCCAGGTACCAGCTGTCGCAGCCGCCCTCGTTCCAGACGGCGCGGCGCAGCCGCCTCTGCAGCCGGTCGTTGAACCGGCGCGCGGCCTCCGGCCTCGGCTCGATGACCTCGCCGCCGGCGTCCTGGAGGAGGCGCAGGCAGCTCAGCACGTGCTGGATCTGCACCTCGATCATGAAGACGACCGAGTTGTGGCCGAGGCCGGTGTTCGGGCCGAGCAGCATGAAGAAGTTCGGCATGCCGGGGATCGTGGTGCCGCGGTGCGCCTCGATGCCGTCCGCCCAGATCTCCTGGAGCTTGGTGCCGCCCCGGCCGGTGACGCGCAGGTCGTTGAGGGCGTCGACCACCTTGAAGCCGGTGCCGTAGACGATGCAGTCGACCTCGTACTCGCGGCCGTCCGCGGTGACGATCGAGTTCTCCCGCACCTCGGCGACGCCGGAGGTCTCCACGTGCACGTTCGGGCGGGCGAGCGCCGGATAGTAGTCGTTGGACAGCAGGATCCGCTTGCACCCGATCGTGTAGTCGGGCGTCACCTTGGCGCGCAGCTCCGGGTCGGCGATCTGCTTCTCGATGTGCCGGCGGGCGACGCGCTCCTGCGGGCCCGACAGGCGCGGGTCGACGGTGAAGCCGACCGCGCGGGCCTCCAGCGCCCAGTAGATGCCGTTGCGGAACGCGCGGGCGGCGCCCGGCACCTTCTCGAACGCCTTGCGCACCGGCGCGGGGATCGGCACGTCCGGCTTCGGCTGGATCCACGGCGGCGTCCGCTGGAAGACGACCAGGTCCCCGGCCCGCTTGGCGACCTTCGGGACGAACTGGATCGCGGACGCGCCCGTCCCGATGACGGCGACGCGCTTGCCGGTGAGGTCGTAGTCGTGGTCCCACTCGGCGGAGTGGAACGCGGTGCCCTGGAACCGCTCCATGCCCGGCAGGTCCGGGAAGGACGGGACGTGCAGCGCGCCGATGCC
The DNA here is from genome assembly GCF_005889745.1 of Actinomadura geliboluensis. Taxonomy (GTDB): domain Bacteria; phylum Actinomycetota; class Actinomycetes; order Streptosporangiales; family Streptosporangiaceae; genus Spirillospora; species Spirillospora geliboluensis. The sequence goes on along the minus strand of NZ_VCKZ01000204.1, from coordinate 7,034 downwards.
CGACACGATGGCGCGGGGGGTGAGGACCGTCCCGTCGGTGAGGGTGACGTTCCAGCGCTTGGCCTCGTCGTCGTACTCCATCGAGTCGACCCGCGCGCCGAAGCGGATGTGGTCGCGCACCCGGTACTTGTCGGCGGTCCGCTCCATGTACGCGCGGATCTCCGGCTGCGGCGCGAACATCCGCGACCAGCCGGGGTTCAGCTCGAAGGAGAAGGAGTACATGTGCGAGGGCACGTCGCAGGCGCACCCGGGATAGGTGTTGTCGTGCCACGTCCCGCCGAGCGCGTCGCTCTTCTCCAGGACGGTGAAGTCGTGGAAGCCGGACTGCTTGAGCCGGATCGCCATGCCGAGGCCGGCGAAGCCGGAGCCGATGATGACGATCGCGGGGGCGCGCTCGCTCATGACCCCTCCTCTCGGATAACCTACTTCCGGTAAGTTACCGCGAGTAGGTTACTGACGGTAGGTCCAACAGATAGGATTCTCCTGTGAGTGGCGCCACACCGCAGCCCCCCGCCCGCAAGCGCAGGCGGATGTCGCGGGCCGAGCGGGAGCAGCAGATGCTGGACGTGGCGGAGCAGGTGTTCGGCGAGCGCGGCTACCAGGGCACCTCCATGGACGAGATCGCCGAGCGCTGCGGGGTCTCCAAGCCGATGCTCTACGAGTACTTCGGCTCCAAGGACGGCCTGCTCGTGGCCTGCGTCAGCAGGTCCAAGGCCGAGCTGCTCGACGTCACCCAGAAGGCCATGGCGGGCGCCACCACCCCCGAGGACATCCTGTGGCGCGGCATGCTCGCCTACTTCTCCTTCGTGGACGCGCACAGCGGCTCGTTCGCGATGCTGCTGCGCGAGCCGGTCGTCCCGTCCCCGGAGACCGCCGAGGCCGTCGAGGCGACCCGGCGGCAGCAGAGCACGCTGATCGCGGGGGTGCTCGCGATGTTCGCGCCGGGCGCGCCGGACGCCGCGATCGAGGCGTACACGCAGATCATCATGGGCGCGAGCGAGCGGGTCGCGCTGTGGCAGGCCACCCGTCCCGACGTGTCGGCGGAGGACGCCGCCCGCTACATGACCGACTTCTGCCGGCAGGGCCTCAGCCCGTACCTGGACCCGTCCCCCGGCGCGGCTGACGGCGGGCAAGCGCCTCCAGCGCCGCGATGAGCAGGTCGAGGCCGAACTCGAAGTCGCTCTCGGGGTCGTGCTGGGCCAGCTCCGGCCCGTAGGCGATGACGTGCCGGAACTCGTCCGGGTCGAGGTGGTTCCACGACTCGGCGCCGGTCTCGGCGAGGTGCCCGAGCATCTTCTCCATGCCGATCTCGCGCATCTGCGCGCCGATCGCGTAGGCCAGCAGCGCCCGCATGATCCGCACGGCGGTGCCGCCGTCGAACCCGGCCGCGTCCGCCAGCGCGAGCGCCCGCTCCATCGGCCGCAGCCCCGCCGCCGTGTCGACCTTGTGGGTGAAGACGATCGTCATGCAGCGCGGGTTGTCGTGCGCGACCTTGCGGAACGCGCGGACGAGCGCGCGCGCCCGCTCCTGCCACGGCTCGTCGGGGTCGTCGGTCAGCTCCAGGCCCGCGACGACCTGCTCCGCGACGCCCTCCAGCAGGGCGGTCTTGTTCGGGACGTGGTTGTAGAGCGACATCACGGCGACGTCCAGCTCGGCCGCGACGCGGCGCATCGACAGCGCGTCCGCGCCCTCCCGCTCGATCAGCGCGACCGCCGCCCGGACGATGCGGTCGCGGGTCAGCGCGGGGCGCGGTGTGTCGGGGGTCACGCCCTTGGTCATGCAGCCCGCCCTCTCCCGCCGTTGACACCGATAAGTGTCCCATGACACGGTACGTACATTGTACGTAGACGTACACCGTACGTCCGCGCTCGGGGAGGAGTGCCCCATGTCGACCCACGACCTCTACACCGACCCCGTCCCCGCCGGGGGCTGGACCGTGCCCATGGCCGGCGACGCCCGGTTCACCTGGGAGTACGACGACGGACGCGACCGCCTCCTCGCCCTCTACCAGAAGGGCAAGGACAAGCAGTGGGACTCCGTCAAGCGCATCGACTGGGACCTCGAGGTCGACCCGCACGACGTCCTCGGCGTCCCCGACCAGTCCCTCGCCATCTACGGGACGAAGCACTGGGACAAGCTCTCGGTCAAGGAGCGCGGCGAGCTGCGCCGGCACTACACGTCCTGGCAGTTCTCCCAGTTCGTGCACGGCGAGCAGGGCGCGATGGTCACCGCCGCCCGCATCGTCGAGTCGGTGCCCGACCTCGACTCCAAGTTCTACTCCGCCACCCAGACCATGGACGAGGCGCGGCACGTCGAGCTGTTCACCCGGTTCCTGCACGAGAAGATCGGGATGGTCTACCCGATCAACACCCAGCTCCAGGACCTGCTCAACGAGACCCTCACCGACTCCCGCTGGGACATGCCCTACCTCGGCATGCAGGTGCTCATCGAGGGCCTCGCGCTCGCCGCGTTCGGCGTCATCCGCGACATCACCACCAAGCCGCTGCCCAAGCAGATCCTCGCCTACGTCATGCAGGACGAGGCCCGGCACGTCGCGTTCGGGCGCCTCGCGCTGCGCGACTACTACAAGCAGCTCTCGGCCGCCGAGCTGCGCGAGCGCGAGGACTTCGTCATCGAGGGCTGCTACCTGATGCGCGACCGCATCCGCGGCCGGGAGATCTACACCAACTTCGGGATCGACCCCGCCGAGGTCGACGAGCTGGTGGAGAACTCGCCCTACATGCGGATGTTCCAGAGCCTGCTGTTCAGCCGGATCGTCCCGTGCGTGAAGGACATCGGGCTGTGGAGCGAGCGCGTCCAGCAGACCTATGACGACATGGGCGTCCTCGACATGTCCAAGGCCGACCTCGACGCGCTCATGAGGCAGGACGAGGAGATCGCCGAGAAGCTCGACACCGCGCGGTTCGCCGCCGAGGAGGCCGACCGCAAGGCCGAGGTGGACGCCGTCATCGCCGACGCGGCCACGGGCTGAGTACGTTTGGATCACTCGATCTGAGAGCTACTCGTCCGCACACCTCGGAGGTCTGGATGCCACTCGCGCACTTCGACGGAGCGCTCGCCGTCGTCACCGGAGCCGGCGGCGGCATCGGCCGCGCCACCGCCCTCGCCCTGGCCGAGAGCGGCGCGAGCGTCATCGCCGCCGACATCGACCTCGCCGCGGCCGAGCGCACCGCCGCCCGCGCGAAGTCCGTCGGCGCGGGCGGCACCGCCTACCGGGTGGACGTCTCCGACGCCGCCGCGATGGAGGCGTTCGCCGCCGAGGTGAAGCAGGCGCACCGCGTCCCCGACATCGTGGTCAACAACGCGGGCATCGCGCTCGCCGGGCCGTTCCTCGACACCGAGCCGGACGACTGGGACCGCATCCTCGGCGTCAACCTGTGGGGCGTCATCCACGGCTGCCGGCTGTTCGGCCGGCAGATGCGCGACCGCGTCAACGCCCTGCCCAACAAGCCCGACAAGCCGAACCTCGGCGGGCACATCGTCAACATCGCGTCCGCCTCCGCGTTCGCGCCGTGGCGCGGCATGCCCGCCTACTGCACGACGAAGGCGGCCGTGCTGATGCTCAGCGAGTCGCTGCGCGCGGAGCTGGCGGGGTCGCGGATCGGCGTCACCGCCGTCTGCCCCGGCTTCGTCAGCACCGACCTCGTCAAGAACGGGACCTACGTCGACGGGTCCCCCGAGAAGCTGCGGCAGCGCGGCCAGAAGGCCATCCAGCTGCGCAACTACCCGCCGGAGAAGGTCGCCGAGCGGGTCGTCAACGCCATCGTCAAGAACAAGGCCGTGGTCCCGGTGAACTTCGAGGGCCACCTGCTGCACACCCTGTCCCGGGTGTCCCCCGCGTCCCTGCGCCTGCTGGCCAGAATCCCCACCCCCCAGGGCTGACGTCCGCGCCGGGCGCGGCCCCCGACCCTCCATGCCGCAAGAGGAGAAGGATCCATGCCCCCCGACGCGTTGCTGATCGACGGCCGTCCGCGCACGTGGACGGCCCGGATCCGCTGCAAGGACGGCGACCACACGCTGGAGCTGACCGACCGCGAGGTGGTCGCCGAGCGGCTGCTGCGGACGTCCCGCAAGCACTCGTTTGACCCGGACGCCGACGTCGACTGGGACGCGCCCCAGGACCCGGACGTCTTCTACATCCCGCCGCAGCTCGTGTCGCTCTACGAGACGCCGCTGTGGGACGGCCTCACGCACCGGCAGCGCGTGGAGCTCAGCAAGCGGGAGATGTGCAGCATCGCCTCCTTCGGCATCTGGTCGGAGATGATGCTGATGCAGTCGCTGCTCATGCACGCCTACCGGCACCGCTACGACAGCGGCCACTTCGCCTACGCGCTGACGGAGATCGCGGACGAGTGCCGGCACTCGAAGATGTTCGGCCGCATGGTGCGGACCTGCGGGCTGCGCACCCACCGGCCGCGCGCCCTGGAGTACCACGCGGCGAAGCTGTTCGGGGCCGTGTACGACCCGATGCCGATGTTCGCCGGGACCCTCGTCGTGGAGGAGCTGACCGACGCGTTCCAGCGGCTGACGTTCCCGGACGAGGAGATGCAGCCGCTGATCCGGCAGGTCACCCGGATCCACGTGATCGAGGAGGCGCGGCACATCAAGTACGCGCGGGAGGAGCTGAAGCGGCTCGTCACGAAGGCCCCGGCGTTCCAGCGGCGGGCGGCGGCCTACTGGATGGCGCAGGCGACCCGGCTGCTGGCCACGCAGATGATCCACCCGTCCTGCTACACGGCGGTGGGGCTGGACCCGAAGCTCGCGCGCCGGGTGGCGGCGCGCAGCCCGCACCGCCGCGCCACGCTGGCGTGGTCGTTCCGGAAATGCACCGCTTTCTTCGACGAGGTCGGCTTCCTGGACGGCCGGGCGCGCGAGGTCTGGATCGGCGCGGGCCTCCTGCACGCCTGACCCGCCGCATTTATCTTGATGTCGAAACGCTTATGAGAAAGCGGTTCGCCAATACCGACCAGTGGTCCTGACAACGCGAACAAAAAGGGCCGCGGAGCGGGGTCCACTCCGCGGCCCATCGACGAACACGGCCATCTGCCTGGGGTTATCTCACCCAGGACACTCCATCCGATCGCGCGTTCACGTCGTCGACCTCCTCCTCCCAGGCGTCTCAGCACCCCGATCACATGCCTGGCGCGGGAGCATGATCGGCATACTGCCTCCCCATTACCGAATCACCTTAGAAGGTGCTGACAGTAAATATGCCATGATCGGCCAAATGAGGTCAGAAATCGTTTAGCACGGTGAGCACTTCGCGGGCGACCGCCGTGGCCGTGCCGAGCACCGCCCGCTCCCGCGCCGCCTGGCCGCCGCCACGCGGCGCCTCCTCGCTGTAGCTGACCGTCACGACCGCGTTCTTGACTCGCGCCGTAACCTGCCCGACCAGCGTCGGCTGCCCCTGGTCGGCCATGAACCAGCGGTACGCCTCGTCCCCCACGCCCTGCTCCCGCTCCAGCGCGATCGTCCGGACGAGCGGGGCGTCGTGCGCCTGCGTCCACTGCGCGTCGTAGTAGCTCTCGGCGTCCCGCACCGGCGTCGCGGAGTGCGCGGGCGCGTACAGCCGCGCCTCCACCCGCAGCCAGCGGAACGCCGACTCCTTCGAGGTGTACGTGCACGTGGTGAGCGTCGAGTTCGCGCTCTGCCGCTCGGCCGCCTTCGGGACCGCCTTCGCCACGGTCTCCGCGGGCACCGTCCCGCACGGCGGCGGCAGCGCCCGGACGATCCCCTGCGCAGCCTCGGACGGCGAGGGCTCGGACGGCGAGGGCTCGGCCGTACTGGGCGTCACCGCGGCCCGGTCCGTCTTCCCACCGGGCACGGCCAGGAACACCGCCACCGCCGCACCCATGAACGCGACCGCCGCCACCAGCAGCACGATCAGCCGCTTCGGCCGCCGCGCCGGAGACGGCGGCTCCGGCCCCGCGTACGGCCGGTGGAACGGTTCGGCCGGAGGGTGCAGCCCCACGTCCCGCTCCTCACTCCCCCGTCGCGTCATGGCCCGCCTCCCGTCAACGTAGTCAGGCGCGCCGCCGCTGACCAGGCCCCCCGGCGGTGCCGATTGTCAGACCCCGGAGTCACACTGGAGGGGTGCTGATAGCGGAGATCGCCCGGACGTCGGAGGCGGTGGCGGGCACCTCGGGCCGCAAGGCCAAGGTAACGGCGCTCGCCGAGTGCCTGCGCCGGGCCGACGCCGGCGAGGCCGCCACCGTGGTCGCCTACCTGTCGGGTGAGCTGCCGCAACGCCAGATCGGCGTCGGCTACGCCGCCTTGCGGGACCTCCCGCCGCCCGCCGCCGAGCCGTCGCTGACCGTCCCCGAGGTCGACGCGTCCTTCACCGAGATCGGCGCCGTCTCCGGCCCCGGCTCCGTCGCCCGCCGCCGCGACCTGGTCGCCGCCCTCTTCGCCCGCGCCACCCGGGCCGAGCAGAACTTCCTCATCCGCCTCCTGGCGGGCGAACTGCGCCAGGGCGCACTGGACGGCGTGATGGCCGAGGCGATCGCGGCAGCGGCCGAGGTGCCGTCCGCCGAGGTCCGGCGCGCGTTCATGCTGCGCGGCTCCCTCGGCCCGGTCGCCACCGCCGCCCTCGCCGACGGCGTCGCCGCCCTCCGCGCCTTCACCCTGGAGGTGGGCCGCCCGGTCAAACCCATGCTGGCCGCCTCGGCCCCGTCCACCGACGAAGCGTTCGCCAAGCTGAAGGCCGAAGCGGCGGTCGAATGGAAGCTCGACGGCATCCGCGCCCAGATCCACATCGCCGACGGCGACGTCCACATCTTCACCCGCACCCTGGACGAGATCACCTCCCGCCTCCCCGAGGTGGTGGAGGCGGTGAAGGCACTCCCCGTCCACAAGGCCGTCTTCGACGGCGAACTGATCGCCCTGCGCCCCGACGGCAGCCCCCACCGAGGGCGGTCTCGGCCAGACGGAGGAGCTGGATGTCGCCGGTTCCGGCGGGGGCGTAGATGCAGGCGGCATCGCGGTAGTACCCTGTCTCTTAAACCCATCTGACG
>NZ_VCKZ01000203.1 GCF_005889745.1 Actinomadura geliboluensis | reverse complement strand
GCCCCCGGCCGCCCCGGAGGAGTCCCGCGCCGCCCCGTCCCGGGCGGGCCGCCGCCGCTGGGCCTGGCTGTTCCTGCTGGGCTGGGGCGCGCAGGTCGCGCTGCGGCTGTGGCTCGGCTCCGGCCAGACGGTCCCGGTCGCGACGCCGGACGAGTCCGGCTACCTGTTCGCCGCCCGCGTCCTCACCGGCGGCCCCGGCGCCGACATGTCGTTCGGGACGGTCTACCGCGGCGGCTACCCGCTGCTACTGACCCCCGCGATCTGGCTCGGCACCGGCCCGGTCGGCGTCTACCGGACCGCCCTCGTCATCAACGCGCTGCTCAGCGCGCTGATGCTGCCGCTGGCCTACCTGCTGCTGCGCCGCCTCCAGGTGCGGCCCCGCTGGTCCTACGTGTTCGCGCACGTCACCGCGCTGCTGCCGTGCGTGCTGTTCTACTCCGAGTTCGTCCTCACGGACGCGATCCTGCCGGTGCTCTTCGCCGGCTGGCTGCTGCTCGCCCACGCCTGGCTGGCCGCGCCCCCGCGGCGGCTCGGCGACCCCGCCTCGCGCCGCCCCCTGCTGTACGGGGCGGGCGCGTCCCTCATCGTCGCCTACGCCGTCACGTGCCACACGCGCGGCGCGATCCTGCTGGCCGTGCACGCGGCGCTGATCCTGGCCGCGCCGGTGTTCCGGTGGCGGTCGTGGCGGAACGCGTCCGCCGCCGGGCTCGTCCTCGCCGCCGCGACGGGCGCCGGGATGCTGCTGAACCGCTCGCTGCTGCCGCACATGTACCCCTACGGCGACAACGACCTCGGCGGCAACGTCGTCCGGCGGCTCACCACCGCCGACGGCTGGGGCTGGATGCTGTCGCTCGGCACCGGCCAGGTCTGGTACCAGGCCGTCGCGACCGGCGGCATCGCCGCGATGGGCCTGATCGCGGCGGTGTACGCCGTGGCCCGGCCGCCGCTCGCGCTGCCGGGCTCGCCCGGCCGGACGCGCGCGCTGGCCCTCGCCGTCCTCGGGATCGTGGCGGGCATCGCGGTCGCGACGTCGGCGGCGCTGCCCGTCGAGTACCGCATCGGCAACTACGTCTACGGCCGCTACCTGGCGTCCATCACCCCGGTGCTGTTCGTGGCCGGGGTCGCCGTGCTGCTGCGGGCCCCGGCCAAGGCTCTGCTGGGGGCCGCCTCGGCGGCGGCAGCGCTGGCCGTAGCCGCGGCGTGCGTCGTCCAGTGGTACGCGGGCGACCTGCTCAGCCAGTACACCTTCACGTCCTACGACTTCCCGGAGACGTCCCTGCTCACCTGGGACTGGACGTCGTTCCGGCTCTGGCACGCCACCGCGGCGGGCCTCGTCCTGCTTGCGCTGTCGGTGGCGGCCGTGCGGCTGCGCCGGCACGGCCCGCCGCTGCTCGCGGCGCTGCTCGCCGTCGTCGCGGTCGCCATGTGCGCCACCGCCACCGACCGCATCGCGCAGCCGCTGGTGCGCGCCGAGACCGCGCACACCGACCTGCGCGACCGCGTCGACCTGCGCGCGCAGCGGTCCGTCGCCGTCGACTGGAACGTCCCGTGGACGATCCGGCTGTCGCAGTTCTACTGGGCGTGGTGGAGCGACGGCATCGTCTTCAACGCCCGCGACGTCGCCCCGCCGCAGAACGTCGACATGGTCGTGCTGGCGTGGCCGAAGGACGTCCCCGCCACCGCGTCCTGGCCGAAGGGCGCCCCGCCCGGCTGGCACGTCGCCGACAGCCGCCGCACCGTCCAGGGCGACTGGGTCGCCTGGACCCGCTGACCCCTTACGGGGAAGGAGCCCGCGCCGGGGGGTCCCACAGCTGCAGGACGCCGTCGGAGGAGCGCCACATCAGCGTCCAGCCCTGGGCGGGGTCGGGGCGCCAGCCGCCGCCGATCTGCGACTCCATGCCGCGCCAGCGCGTGTAGAGCATCGGGCCCTCCATCGCGTTGCGCGGCACCGGCATGTAGTGCGGGAAGTCGCGGATCTCGCCGCGCCAGACCGGGTCGCCCCACATGTCGCGGGTGTAGAAGGTCAGGGTCTGCGCGAGCCGCCGGTCGGCGCAGATCAGCGTGATGTCGCGGTGGCCGGCGAGGTAGCCGCGCAGCTCGCTCCACGCCCTGTCGCGCGGCAGGTCGGGGACGGCGCGGACGGCGGCGACCGCGTACGTCCCGCCCAGCGCGACCGCGAGGACCGGCACGACCACCGTCGTCAGCCGCAGCCGGGAGACCCACCGCCGGGGCAGCATCCGGAACATCAGGACCAGCGACCCGAACCCGCCGGCGAGCAGCGCGGGCAGCACCGCGAACCAGTACCGCTGGAGCCACGCCCGCAGCTTGATGTCGTCGGGGTCGAGGACGCCGGCGCACAGCGTCAGCGGGATCGCCAGCGTCAGGAACCACACCAGGACGAGCGCGAGGCGCCGGTCGCGGGTGACGGCCCAGCCGACGATCGTCAGGGCGAGCGCGGCGGTGAAGACGAGGCCGAGCGGGTTCCAGTCGTGCATCGCGCGCAGGAACGAGCGGGCGGCGAGCTCGCGGGTCACGTAGTCGCGGGACTGGCCGCCGTGCTCGGCCGCCGACATCAGCCCGGCGAGCGGGCTGCCCCACACGAGCTGGTTGTGCGCGAAGTTGAGCAGCAGGATCGCGAGCATCGGCGCGCCGACCGTGATGTTGCGCCGCCACGGGATGCGCAGCAGCGCCAGGTAGGCGGGGATCGCGAGGAACAGGAACGCGAGGAACTCGCGGACGAGGAACGAGGTGCCGAGCAGCACCCCGGCGGCGAGCAGCATCCGGGTCTGCGCCCGCCCGGTGCGGCGGCTCGCGACGACGAGGCCCGCCATCCCGATCGCGAACAGCCCGGCGCCCGGCATGTCCGGCAGCATCACCCCGGTCGACCAGGTGATCTCGTGGCCGAACGGGTTCGTCATCGTGAAGAACGGGTGGACCAGCAGGACCAGCGCCGACGCGACGCCCGCCACGTCCCCGAACAGGGACCGGACGACCAGGTACGTCCCGGTGAAGAACGCGATCCCGCCGAGCGCGGCGATCGTGAAGTAGGCGGCCTGCCCCGGGCCGAGGACCTCCTGGACGAGCCGCGCCGGCAGCACCAGGCCGATCCGGGTGACCTGGTGGGGGACCTCGTCGAACGGCCACTGGGTGAGCGGGATGTCGGGCCAGTCGCGGGCGGCGAGCCACACGTAGTACGGGTCGAAGTACAGCGGCGGCGTCATGGTGACCCACTGGGCGAGCACCGCGGACGCCGAGACCAGCAGGGACAGCCACACCACCCGCCGGGTGCGGCGCAGCCGGGCGAGCAGCCGCGCGGCGGGGCCGCGGGACGGCGCGTCCGGCGCATCCGGTGCGGGGTCGCTCCGGGACCGGCCGACGGTCTCCTCGGACGTGGTCTGGGCCATGCCTGGGGTCCCCCGCCTCCGCTGATCAACCTGCCCCGGAACCCGGACCAGGTTACTCGCGTGCCGGGGCCGCCGTGACGCGACTACCCTTGATTGCATGTCCTCGTCAAGCCGTCACATCTTGACCGCGCCCGCCTGGCCGTACGCCAACGGGCCCCGTCACATCGGGCACGTCTCCGGATTCGCGCTGCCCGCCGACATGTTCAGCCGCTACCAGCGGATGGCGGGCAACAAGGTCCTGATGGTCAGCGGCACCGACGAGCACGGCACGCCGATCCAGGTCCAGGCCGACAAGGAGGGCGTGACCGCCCGCGAGCTGGCCGACCGGTACAGCTCCGTGATCGCCGAGGACCTGCACGGCCTCGGCATGACCTACGACCTGTTCACCCGGACGACGACGCTGAACCACTACGCGGTCGTCCAGGAGGTCTTCAAGGGCCTGTACGACAACGGCTACATCTTCCCGACCAAGACGATGGGCGCGATCTCGCCGTCCACCGGCCGCACCCTCCCGGACCGCTACATCGAGGGCACCTGCCCGATCTGCGGGTACGACGGCGCGCGCGGCGACCAGTGCGACAACTGCGGCAACCAGCTCGACCCGATCGACCTGATCAACCCGGTGTCGCGGATCAACGGCGAGACGCCGAAGTTCGTGGAGACCGAGCACTTCATGCTCGACTTGCCCGCGTTCACCGAGGTCCTCGGCCAGTACCTGCGCGGCAAGCAGGGGCAGTGGCGGCCGAACGTGCTGAAGTTCGCGCTGAACCTGCTGGACGACATGCAGCCGCGCGCGATCAGCCGCGACCTCGACTGGGGCGTGCCGATCCCGCTGGACGGCTGGCGCGACAACCCGGCGAAGAAGCTCTACGTGTGGTTCGACGCGGTCGTCGGCTACTTCTCCGCGTCGGTGGAGTGGGCGCGGCGGTCCGGCGACCCGGAGGCGTGGCGCGCCTGGTGGCAGGACCCGGAGGCCCTGTCCTACTACTTCATGGGCAAGGACAACATCGTCTTCCACGCCGAGATCTGGCCGGCGATGCTGCTCGGCTACAGCGGCCGGGGCGACAAGGGCGGCACGCCCGGCTCGCTCGGCGCGCTGAACGTCCCGACCGAGGTCGTGTCGTCGGAGTTCCTGACGATGGAGGGCAAGAAGTTCTCCTCGTCCCGCAACGTCGTCATCTACGTGAAGGACTTCCTGGAGCGCTACGACGTCGACGCGCTGCGCTACTACGTCGCGGTCGCGGGGCCCGAGAACCAGGACACCGACTTCACCTGGGCCGAGTTCGTCCGCCGCAACAACGACGAGCTGGTCGCCGCGTGGGGCAACCTCGTCAACCGGTCGGTGAACATGGCGGCGAAGAACTTCGGCGCGATCCCGGACGCGGGCGACCTCACCGACGCCGACCGGGCGCTGCTGGAGCGCAGCCGCACCGCGTTCGGGGCGGTCGGCGCCGAGCTCGGCCGGTCCCGGTTCAAGAGCTCGATCACCGAGGCGCTCGACGTCGTCCGCGACGCCAACAAGTACCTGTCGGACCAGGCGCCCTGGAAGCTGAAGGACGACCCCGAGCGGGTCAAGTCGATCCTGCACACCGCGCTCCAGGTGGTGGACGACGCCAAGACGCTGCTGACGCCGTTCCTGCCGAACTCCTCGCAGAAGGTCTACGAGATGCTCGGCGGCGAGGGCGTGTGGAGCGGGATGCCGCGGCTGGAGACGGTGTCGGAGGAGGGCGGCCCCGACTACCGCGTCCTCACCGGCGACTACGCGACCGAGGCGCGCTGGGAGTCCGTCCCGATCAAGCCGGGCGTGCCGCTGGCCAAGCCGACGCCGCTGTTCAAGAAGCTGGACGCGTCCGTCGTGGACGAGGAACTCGCCAGGCTGGAGAACACGTGACCCGAGACGGGGACGGGCAGGCCGCCCGGTCCTACCCGCCGCTGCCCGAGCGCCTGCCCGTGGACGTCTTCGACAGCCACTGCCATCTCGACGTCGTCCAGACGCCGGTGGACGAGCAGCTGAAGTCGGCGAGGGCCGCGGGCGTCACGCGCATCGTCACGATCGGTTGCGACCTGCCGTCGTCCCGGTTCGCGGTGGACACCGCGGCCGAGTTCGACGACGTGTACGCGGCGGTCGCGATGCACCCGAACGAGACGACGGGGATCTCCGACGCCGTCCTGGAGGACATCGCGCGGCTGGCCGCGCACCCGAAGGTCCGCGCGATCGGCGAGACCGGCCTGGACTACTACCGCGACTGGGCGCCGAAGGACGACCAGCACCGGTCGTTCCGCGGCCATGTCGAGATCGCGAAGCGGACCGGGAAGGCGCTGGTCATCCACGACCGGGACGCGCACGACGACGTCCTCGCGATCCTGGAGGAGGAGGGCGCGCCGGAGAGGGTGGTGTTCCACTGCTTCTCCGGCGACGCGGCGATGGCGGAGGTCTGCGCCGAGCGCGGCTACGTGATGAGCTTCGCCGGGAACGTCACGTTCAAGAACGCCGAGCCGCTGCGCGAGGCGCTGCGGGCGGCGCCGCTCGACCTGCTGCTCGTGGAGACCGACGCGCCGTTCCTCACCCCGATCCCGCACCGGGGCAAGCCGAACGCCTCGTACCTGATCCCGCACACCGTCCGGGCGATGGCCGAGGTCAAGGGCGTGGACGTGGCGGAGCTGTGCGCGGCGATCGCCGCGAACGGGGAGCGGGTCTTCGGCCCCTGGTGACCCCGGGGCCGGCGGGTCTCAGTCGCCGAGGCGGTGCTGCTGACCTCCAGCACGCCGGGCCCGCGCCCTTCGGCGGGCCCGGTGCGCGCCACGATGAGCGTCAGCGGACCGATGTGGAGGGGCACGCGGGCGCCGTCGGGGGTGTCGGTGTCGAGCCCGTAGATGGAGCCCTTGCCGTCGGCGCCGCTCTCCGTGCGCCATGTGCCCTCGCAGTACCTGCCTCCTGCGGTGGATTTCGTGCTCGTACGGTTCTCGAGGCGGTGACCGTCGCGGTGGCCTTCTCGCCGGTCGCGTACGTCCACACCATCATGGACGGCCAGAAGAGGGCGAGGCCGACGATCAGTGTCAATGCGCCGTAGACCGCATATCGCCGCCAGACCATGATCGGCGATTTCAGTGGGATGGGAACGGATTCTTGCGGCACCGCCTCCAAGAGGGGATGTAGCCCGCGGATGTGGCGTGTGAGGGCGATGAGGTGGCGGAGAACGTCCGCGTGCCTCTAATCTCTGGCCATCGAGCGGGCGCCCCCGAGCCCGGCCCCCTGGAGGAAACCCCCCGTGCTTCGGAACACAGCGCTTCGGAACACAGTGCTGCGCGCCACCCCGCGCCGTACGCCCCTGCTCCCCGCCGCCTCCGTCGTCGTGGCGGCGGCGCTGCTGGCCTCGGCGTGCGGCGGCGGCGAGACGGCCGCGCCGAAAGGCACCGCCCCGGTCGCGGACGCGCCGAAGGCCGACGCGCCCGCGCCGCGCAAGATCGTCGTGCTGGTCGACGGCAAGCCGACCGAGACGATGACGACCGGCACCACCGTCCAGCAGGTGCTGGAGCAGGCGAAGATCGCGCTCGGCCCGCACGACCTGGTCAAGCCCGCCGCCGACCAGCCGCCCGGCGAGAAGATCACGATCATGCGGCTGCTGTCGGCGCCGAAGCTCAAGGTCGTCCGGACGCCGGCCAAGACGATCCGCAAGAACAGCTCGTCGGTGCCGCCGTGGAGCGAGAAGGTGCTGCGCGAGGGCAAGGACGGCATCAAGATCGTGAAGTGGGCGTACGTCCGGCGCAAGGGCAAGAAGGTGCCGAAGGTCCTCGCCCAGAAGGTGAAGCGGGAGCCGGTCACGCGGATCCTCGCGGTCGGCCCGAAGTCGGCCGGCACCGGGTCGGCGGCGCGGCTGAACTGGGCGGGGCTCGCCAAGTGCGAGTCGGGCGGCAACCCCAAGGCGGTGAACCCGGCCGGGTACTACGGCCTCTACCAGTTCTCCATGCAGACCTGGACGTCCGTCGGCGGGTCGGGCAAGCCGTCGGACGCCAGCGCGGGCGAGCAGACCTACCGCGCGCAGATGCTCTACAACAAGGTGAACGGCCGCTGGCAGGGCCAATGGCCCAACTGCGGCAAGTTCCTGTTCTCCTGAGCTGAAACAATCGGCGGATGGGGGAGACACGGGGGCTGCTCGGGCCGGCGGACGTGCGGGAGCTGGCGGCGCGGCTCGGCATCAGGCCGACGAAGACGCTCGGGCAGAACTTCGTCATCGACGCCAACACGGTCCGGCGCATCGTCCGGGCCGCGGGGCTGTCCGCCGACGACGTCGTCGTCGAGGTCGGGCCGGGGCTGGGGTCGCTCACGCTCGCGCTGCTGCCGGCGGCGCGGCGCGTGGTCGCGGTGGAGATCGACCCGGTGCTCGCCGCGGAGCTGCCCGCCACGGTCGCGGCGCGCGAGCCGGGCCTCGCGGAGCGGCTGGAGGTCGTGCGGGCCGACGCGATGAAGATCACAGAGGTGCCGGGGCCGGCGCCGACGGCGCTCGTCGCGAACCTGCCCTACAACGTCGCCGTCCCGGTCGTGCTGAACCTGCTGGCGTCGCTGCCGTCGCTGCGGTCCGCGCTGGTCATGGTGCAGGCCGAGGTCGCCGACCGGATGGTCGCGGCGCCCGGCGGCAAGATCTACGGCGTCCCGTCGGTGAAGCTCGCCTGGTACGGGCAGGCGCGCCGCGCCGGGGCGGTGGGGCGGGCGGTGTTCTGGCCCGCGCCGAACGTCGACTCCGGGCTCGTCGCGTTCACCCGCCGCGACCCGCCGCCGACCGCGGCGTCCCGCGAGGAGGTGTTCGCCGTGGTCGACGCGGCGTTCGCGCAGCGCCGCAAGACGCTGCGCGCGGCCCTCGCCGGGTGGGCGGGCTCGGCCGCAGCCGCCGAGGAGGCGCTGCGCGCCGCGGGCGTGGACCCCAGGTCACGGGGCGAAGCTCTGGACGTGGCCGCCTTCGCCCGGATTGCCGAGTATGGTCCTTTCCGCCGGGGAGATCGGTCCCCAGCCCCCTAGAGGCGGGCATCTCCCTCGGGGGCGGTCCCCGCACGGGGCGGCACAACACCAGCACGAGCCGGAGGTCGATGTGAAGGCGCGTTCGCGGACGGCGCGGACCAGAGTGCCCTTCGGGGGGTCGAGACTGCCCCTCGTCGGGACGGCGCTGCTCGCGACCGCGGTCGTGGTCGCGACGGTGGCGGCCGGCTGCGGGGACGGCGCGGACGCGGTACCGAAGATCACGACGACGGCGCGGGCCGGCGTCGCGCCCGTCCCGCCGCAGGAGGGCGCCTACTTCGGCGCGTGGGTGCCGCCGGAGGGCACCGGGCTGGCGACGTCCGGGCCGAAGCCGTCCGCGTCCGGGACGCCTTCCGAGACGCCGTCGGGGTCGCCGTCGGCGAAGGACGCCGGGAAGCCGGGCATGGCGCCCGTCGCGGGCTTCGAGCAGCGGCTCGGCCGGCAGCTCGACATCGTGCAGAGCTACCGGGGCTGGAAGAGCGACTTCCCCGGCGACCTGGAGAAGTCCGTCGCGGACGGCAACCGGTACCTCCTGCTGACCTGGGGCGGCGCCGACACCCGGGAGATCGTCAAAGGCGAGCACGACGACCTGATCGCGCGCCGCGCCCGCGCCGTCAAGGCGCTCGGCAAGCCGGTGTTCCTGCGCTGGTCCCGCGACATGGACAAGGGGTCGCTGAACAAGCGCGTCCACTCCCCGGCGGACTTCATCGCCGCCTGGAAGCACCTGCGGGAGATCTTCAAGCGGGAGAAGGTCGACAACGTCGCCTGGGTCTGGTGCCCCACCGCGCGCGGGTTCGGCGGGGGCGCCGGCGGCTACTACCCGGGCGACGACCAGGTCGACTGGATCTGCGCCGACGCCGACGCGACCGGCGGCTACGACTACCGCGACCTGTCCGAGGTCATGAAGATGTTCCTGGAGTGGGCCCGCAAGCGGCAGAAGCCCATCATGGTCGCCGAGTTCGGGGTGCCGAAGTCCTACGGCACGCGCCGCGCCGAGTGGCTCCGGGAGGCCGCCAAGACCCTGCAGGACCCGCAGGTCAAGGCCGTCGTGTACTTCAACTCCAACGAGGAGGCGCAGGACGCCCGCGACACGCGCCGCGCCTACGCGGTCACCGGGGACGCGCACGCGATGTCCGCGCTCAGGGAGCTGGCGACGGCGCCCTACTTCAATCCCCGCAACCTCCCCGTCATCAGCGGGGGCTAGAGGTCCCGTAGGGTTTCGCAAGTGAGCGCAGTGACGGTACGCGTGCCCGCCAAGGTCAACCTCCAGCTCGGCGTGGGGCCGCTTCGCGAGGACGGGTACCACGACCTCGTCAACGTGTTCCACGCCGTGTCCCTGTTCGACGAGGTGACGGCGCGGCCCGCGGAGCGGCTGGAGGTCCGGGTCGAGGCCGCGCCGTACTCGCGGGTGGAGATCGGCGGCGTCCCGACCGACGACGACAACCTCGCCGCCAAGGCCGCCCGCGCCGTCGCGGCCAGGCTCGGCACCGAACCCCGGGTCGCGCTGCGGATCCGCAAGGCGATCCCCGTCGCGGGCGGGATGGCGGGCGGCAGCGCCGACGCCGCCGCCGCGCTGGTCGCCTGCGCCCGGCTCTGGGACGACCGGGAGCGGCCCGCCCTGTCCCGCGACGACCTGATGGAGATCGGCGCGGACCTCGGCAGCGACGTGCCGTTCGCCGTCCTCGGCGGCACCGCCGTCGGCACCGGGCGCGGCGAGCACCTCACCCCCGCCCTCACCCGCGGCGTGTTCCACTGGGTGTTCGCCACCGCCGACGGCGGCCTGTCCACGCCCGCCGTCTACGGCGAGTGCGACCGGCTCCGCCTGGAGGAGGGCCGGCCGCCGGCGCGGCCGGAGGTGTCGGAGGCGCTGATGACCGCGCTCGCCACCGGCGACGCCAAGGCCCTCGGCGCCGCGCTGACCAACGACCTGCAGCCCGCCGCGCTGTCGCTGCGCCCGTCGCTGCGCCGCACCGTCGACGCCGGCCGCGACCTCGGCGCGATCGGCGCGCTGGTCTCCGGGTCCGGCCCGACCTGCGCGTTCCTCGCCGAGACCGACGAGGACGCCGCCGACCTCGCGGGCGCGCTGGACGGCGCGGGCGTCGCCGCGCAGGTCGTCCGGGCGTCCGGCCCGGTACCGGGCGCGACCGTGGTCTGACGTGCCGACGCGTTGTCAGGGCGCCAATTAGGTGCGCTCGGCACACAAGCGAACCACCCGCGGGCGACGGACGTCCTACTCTCCGTGACAGCGATTCACTCCCGCACCGATCCCTCCGGCGAGGTGGAGCGATGACGATTCTGTCCGGGCTGCTCGGTCTGGTCGCGCTCGCCATGATGGTGGCGCTCGTCGTGCTGGCCGTGCGGCGCGACCGTGACATACGCCACAACGCCCCGGGCGCGGTGATGCCGAACGCTACTGTGCAGGGGCATGCCGGGGACCGGTCCGTGCCCCCGGCCGTCCGCTGAGAGCGCGGCAGCCGGGAAAAGGGCGACGACGGTGGCGCGTATTGGAGGAGGTTTGGGCTTCTTGTCCCTCATCGTGCTGCTGTTCGTCTTCGTTCTGCTGATCGTCGGGGTCGTGCTCGTCATCGTGGCCGCGAGCCGCAGGTCCCGCGGCGCCGGCGCCCCTCCCGGATACGTCCCGCCGGGGTACGGTCCGCCCGGACCCGGCCAGCAGCCGTACGGGCAACAGCCGTACGGGCAGCAGGGATACGGCCAGCAGGGATACCCGCCTCCGCCCCCCGACCCGCAGGGGCAGCAGCCGCCGCCCGGGCAGCCGCCGGGCGCCTGACCGTCCGAGCGGTACGGCGGGGGCAATAGGGTTGACGGTGCCGTGAATCTGATCAACCTTGAGAACGTCGCCAAGGCCTACGGGCCCCAGCCGCTGCTCGACGCCGTGTCCCTCGGCCTGGACGAGGGCGACCGCGTCGGCGTCGTCGGCCGCAATGGCGGCGGCAAGAGCACCCTCGTGGCCGTCCTCGCCCGCGAGACCGAACCCGACGCCGGGCGCGTCACCCACGCGCGCGGCCTGCGGCTCGGCTACCTGACCCAGCGGGACGCGTTCCCCGAGGGCGCCACCGTCCGGTCCGTGGTGCTGGGCGACCGCGCCGAGCACGAGTGGGCGGGCGACGTCCGCGCCCGCGACGTCCTCGCCGGGCTGCTCGCCGACCTCGACCTGGACGCCCCGCTCGACGGCATGTCCGGCGGCGAGCGCCGCCGCGTCGCGCTGGCCCGGCTCCTCGTCCCCGAGTCCGACCTGCTGATCCTGGACGAGCCGACCAACCACCTCGACATCGAGGCGATCGACTGGCTCGCCCGGCACCTCAAGGCGCGCAAGGTCGCGCTGCTCGTCGTCACCCACGACCGCTGGTTCCTCGACGAGGTCACCGACCGGACGTGGGAGGTCGTCGACGGCCGCGTCGAGCGCTACGAGGGCGGCTACTCCGCCTACGTCCTCGCCAAGGCCGAGCGCTCCCGGATCGCCGCCGCCACCGAGGCCAAGCGGCAGAACCTGCTCCGCAAGGAGCTGGCGTGGCTGCGCCGCGGCCCGCAGGCCCGCACGTCCAAGCCCAAGTTCCGGGTCGACGCCGCGCAGGCCCTCATCGCCGACGAGCCGCCGCTGCGCGACTCCGTCGAGCTGACCCGGTTCGCGACCGCGCGGCTCGGCAAGACCGTCTACGACATCGAGGACGCCACCGTCGAGGTCGGCGGCCGGGAGCTGTTCACCCGGATGACCTGGCGGCTCGGCCCCGGCGACCGGGTCGGCCTCGTCGGCGTCAACGGCAGCGGCAAGAGCACCCTGCTGCGCCTCCTCGACGGGGCCGTCCGGCCGGTGTCGGGCGAGGTGGTGCGGGGCAAGACCGTCCAGCTCGCGCACCTGTCGCAGAACCTGGAGGAGCTCGACCCGGCCCGGCGCGTCCTGGAGTCGGTCGAGGAGATCCGGCGCCGCATCACCGTCGGCAAGCGCGACTGGACGGCGAGCCAGCTCCTCGAACGGCTCGGCTTCTCCGGCGACCGGCAGTGGACCCCGGTCGGCGACCTGTCGGGCGGCGAGCGCCGCCGCCTCCAGCTGCTCCGGCTGCTGATGGGCGAACCCAACGTCCTGCTGCTGGACGAGCCCACCAACGACCTCGACATCGAGACCCTCACCGAGGTCGAGGACCTCCTCGACGGCTGGCCGGGCACCCTCGTCGTCGTCAGCCACGACCGGTACTTCTTGGAGCGCATCACCGACCACGTCGTCGCGCTGCTCGGCGACGGCCGCGTGTCGATGCTGCCCGGCGGCGTCGACGAGTACCTCGAACGCCGCGCCGCCGGGACGGCCCCCAAGCCGGGCGCCGCCCCGAAGACGGGCGCCGCCCCCGCCGCCGACAGGTCGGCGCCGCCCAAGCCCAAGGGCGGGCAGGACTGGAAGGCCCGCAAGGAGCTCGACCGGCTCGAACGCCGCCTGGAGAAGCTCGCCGCGCAGGAGGGCGAGCTCCACGAGCAGCTCGCCGCGCACGCCACCGACTACGCCAAGCTCCAGGAGCTGGACGGCCGGCTCCGCGAGATCCAGGCCGAGGCCGCCCGGGTCGAGGAGGAGTGGCTCATGCTCGCCGAGGATCTCGACTAGCAGGACGGCCGCGGTGCGCGCACCGCCCCGGACCGGGCATCATCCCTCAATGACGACTTGGATCATCAAGACGGACGCGCCGGGCGACGGCCCCCGGCTCGCCGTCAAGGACGCCATCGACGTGGCCGGCCTGCCCACCACGGCGGGCTGCCAGGCCATCGCCGAGCGCGCCGAGCCCGCCGCCGCGGACGCGCCCGTCGTCGCCTCCGCCCGCTCCCAGGGCGCCCGCATCGCCGGCAAGGCCAACCTGAACGAGCTGTGCATGGCCGCCGACGGCGTCAACCCGTGGTCCGGCATGCCGGTGAACCCCCTCGACCCGTCCCGGGTGCCGGGCGGCTCGTCCAGCGGCTCCGCCGTCGCCGTCGCCACCGGCGAGGCCGACGTCGCGTTCGGCACCGACACGTCCGGGTCGATCCGCATCCCCGCCGCCTGCTGCGGCATCGCCGGGCTGAAGACCACGCACGGGCGGGTGTCCCTCGAAGGAGTGCACCCGCTGTCGGAGACCCTCGACGTCGTCGGCCCGATGGGACGCGACGTCGCCGCCGTCGTCCTCGGCATGGGCCTCATCGAACCCGGGTTCACGCCCGTCCCGTACGACGCGTCCCTGCCGGTCGCGCGGCTGCGCGTCCCCGGCGTGGACCCCGCGATCGACGCCGCCGTGGACGACGCGCTCCGCCGCCTCGGCCCCGTCACCGACGTCACGTCCGCCCACTACGAGGAGGCCGCCACCGTCAACGGAGTGATCGTCAGCGCGGAGGGCTGGCGGCACAACGGCCGCCTGCTCGACGACCCGTCGAAGCTGAGCGGCCGCATCTACCGCCGCATCCAGCAGATGGGCGACGTGGCGGAGGCCGGGCTGCTCGACTGGGCCCTCGGCGCCCGCAAGGAGCTGCGGGCCGAGCTGGACGCGATCCTCGCCCGGCACGCCGCGATCGCGCTGCCCGTGCTGACCTGCGTCGCCCCCGAACCCGGCGAGGCCGACGAGTCCGACCTGGAGCTGACCACGCTGACCGGCCAGGTCAACGTCGCCGGGCTGCCCGCGTTCGCGCTGCCCGTCCCGCTGCCGGGGTCGCACCTGCCCGCGTCCGTCCAGCTCATCGGGCCCGCGGGCGGCGAGGAGCGGCTCTGCGGCCTGGCCGCCGCGCTGGAGGCGGCGCTGGCTTGACCCCCGGGCCTAGTCGCGGTCGAAGGGGACCAGCAGGGTGCGGAGCAGGCCGGCCAGCACGTCCCGCTGCTCGGGGCTGAGGCCCTCCAGGATGGCCTGCTCCCGGTCCAGCAGATCGGCGAACGCCGCGTCGACGCGCGTCAGGCCCGCCTCGGTGAGGCGGACCTGCACGCCGCGCTTGTCCTGCGGGTCGGGGTGCCGCTCGACCAGCCCCGCCGCCGCCAGCCGGTCGATGCGGTTCGTCATGGTGCCGGACGTCACCAGCGTCGCGCGCAGCAGCCGCCCCGGGCTCAGCTGGTAGGGCGCGCCCGCCCGGCGCAGCGCGGTGAGGACGTCGAACTCCCACGACTCCAGATCGTGCGCGACGAACACGGCCCGCCGGGCCCGGTCGAGGTGCCGGGCCAGCCGGGACACGCGGCTGAGGACCTGCAGCGGCCGCACGTCCAGGTCCGGGCGCTCGGCCCGCCACGCCTCGACCAGCTCGTCGACCTCATCGCGCATCCCGCCACACTACCTGTCTCGATATCGAGACACACTCCCTGATTCCCCGGAATCCGATCACCCGGAACCGATCACCCCCGGCAGCGGGTCGCCGGCCGGCGCGTCCCACACCACCGGCTCGCCGGACGCGGCGTCCACCCCGGTGATCAGCAGCCGTCCGGGCGGCCACTCGTCCGTCCCGACCAGGAACCGCATGCTCCTTCAGTGCTCGCGCGCGGGCAGCGCGGCCGCGAGGCCGAGCAGCCACGCCGTCTCGACCGGGCCGCCGGGGCCGAGGACCAGGGCCCATTCGCTCGAAGTCCTGGCCGAGAGCCTAGGAACGCCGGGCCGCCGCGTGCCGTCGGCCGCTCGTCCTAGGCCCGGCGGCCCGGCCGTCCGCGACACGCCGGAAGGACTCTTGACATCAAGATATGGGGCGGGCATGCTCTGTCTTGATGTCGAGAGAAACCGCTGCCGTGTGGGATCCCGTCCAGTACGGGATCTTCGGCGACGAGCGCGCCCGGCCGTTCGCCGAGCTCGTCGCCCGCCTCGGCGGCGCCGCGCCCGCCCGCGTCACCGACCTCGGCTGCGGCAGCGGCGAGCTCACCGCCACCCTCGCCGCCCGCTGGCCCGGCGCCCGCGTCGACGCCCTCGACAGCTCGCCCGACATGATCGCCGCCGCCCGCGCGCACGAGATCCCCGGCAGGCTCGCCTTCCGCGTCGCCGACCTCGCCGCCTGGCGCCCCGAGCGGCCCGTCGACCTGATCGTCTCCAACGCCGCCCTGCACTGGGTCCCCGAGCACCCCGACCTGCTGCCCCGGTGGGCCGACGCCCTCGCCCCCGGCGGGCGCCTCGCCTTCCAGGTCCCCGGCAACTTCGACGCGCCCAGCCACGTGCTGCTGCGCGAACTCGGCCGCTCCGACCGGTGGCGCGCCAAGCTCGGGCACCTCCAGCACGACGCGCCCGTCCTCGACCCCGCCGGGTACCTCGACCTCCTCACCCGCCACGGCTGCTCCGTCGACGCCTGGGAGACCACCTACGCGCAGGTGCTGCACGGCGACGACCCCGTCCTCGAATGGGTCAAGGGCAGCGCGCTGCGGCCCGTCCTCGCCGCGCTCGACCCCGGCGAGGCCGCCGAGTTCCTCGCCGACTACGCGGCACGGCTCCGCCGCGCCTATCCCGCGGCCCCCTACGGCACCGTGTTCCCGTTCCGGAGGATCTTCGTGATCGCCACCCGGAACACCACCTAGATCGTTGATGGGAAATGTTGGTGTTGGTCAATGGTCGTAGGCGATCAGGGAGCGTTTGACGGGTGCGTTGATCAGCCAGTTGTGCCAGATCGCGGCGTTGAGCGCCGTGATGCGCTGGCAGA
>NZ_VCKZ01000202.1 GCF_005889745.1 Actinomadura geliboluensis | reverse complement strand
GCTCTCTCCGTCGTCGGCAGCGTCAGATGTGTACAAGAGACAGCTCACCACGCCACCCGCCGCACTGACCACCGGACTGACCGCCATGCCGACCGCGATGCCGATCACCGTGCCGACCACCGAGCCGACCGCCGCGAACGACACCGGGTTCGGGAGGGTCTCGATCTTGCGGGCGGAGACCCCATCGGTCCGGATCGTGCGACGCGGCGGCCGACGACGGGCGACAGCGTGGCCGCCGAACTGGTTGCGGAGGGCGGCGACGACGCGCATCGCGGGGGAGTCGTCCTGGCGGGAGGCGAACCGGGCGAACAGCGAGGCGCTGATGGCGGGCAGCGGCACGGCGTGCTCGACCGCGGCCTGCACCGTCCAGCGGCCCTCGCCCGAGTCGTTGGCGTAGCCGCGCAGGTCGTCCAACTCCGGGTCGTCGGCAAGCGCACGGTTCAGCAGGTCCAGCAGCCAGGAGCGGATGACCGTGCCCTCCTGCCAGCTGAGGAACGTCTCCGGCACCCGGGTGACGATGGGGCTCGCCTCGATCAGCTCGTAGCCCTCACCGAACGCCTGCATCATCGCGTACTCGATGCCGTTGTGGACCATCTTCACGTAGTGCCCGGCACCGATCTCACCGGAGTGGACGAAGCCGTACTCCCCCTCCGGCTTCAGCGTCTCGAAGATGGGCATCAGCCGCTTCACGTTGTCCTCGTCGCCACCGACCATGAGCGCGTAGCCGTTCTCCAGACCCCACACGCCGCCGCTCACTCCACAGTCAACGAACCCGATGCCCTTGGCGGCGAGTGCCTCACCGTGCTTCTGGTCGTCCACATAGTGTGAATTACCGCCGTCCACGACGAGGTCACCGGGCTGCAGGACTTCCCCCAGGCTGTGGATGGTCTCCTCAGTGGGCTTCCCGGCGGGCACCATCACCCACACGGCGCGCGGCGGGGAGAGCCGTTCGATGAGTTCCTGCAGGGAACCGACATCGCTCACCTGCGGGTCACGGTCATAACCGATGACCGTGTGGCCGCCGCGGCGCAGCCGCTCGGCCATGTTGCCGCCCATCTTGCCCAGGCCGATGATCCCAAGCTCCATGAAGCTCACTCCCCTGTGCGTAACCCTGTGCGTAACTGCTGTGCCTTACCGCGCGCACGCGTGCGCCAATGCGCGCGTGCGCGACCGCCCGGGCGGCTCCCCCGCGGGTCGTCGTCCCCGGCGTGCCCCGGGGCATGCCCCAGGGCACAGTCCTTATCCGGACAGCCGGACCGGCATGATCAGGTAACGGTAGTTCGGGTTCTCCCCGTCCTGCGGGGGCTTCCCAGTGAGGACGGCCGGCTTGGTCGGCGTCGTGAACGACAGCCGCGCCACGTCCGAGCCGATCGCTGAGAGCCCGTCCAGCAGGAACGCGGGGTTGAAGGCGATGTCGATGTCCTCGCCCTCCAGGGACGCCTCAAGGGCCTCCACGGCCTGGGCCTCGTCCCCCGTCCCCGCCTCCAGGACGACCTCGCCCTGGCTGAAGGAGAGCCGGACGGGCGTGTTGCGCTCGGCGACCAGGGAGACGCGCTTCACCGCCTCGATGAACGGCGCGGTCTGGATCTCGGCGAGGCCCGCGTACTCGCTCGGCAGCAGCGACCGGTACTTGACGAAGTCGCCGTCCAGCAGGCGGGACGTGGTGCGGCGGCCGCCGCCCGCGAAACCGATCATGCCCTCGCCGGTGCCGCCCGTCCCGCCGAGCGCGATCGACACCTCGGCGCCGGCGGTCAGCGACTTGGCGGTGTCGGCGAGCGTCCGCGCCGGGACGAGCGCGACGGCGGAGAAGTCGGGGCGCTCCGGCTTCCAGTGCAGCTCGCGGACGGCCAGCCGGTACCGGTCGGTGGACGCCAGCGTGACCGTCTCGCCCTCGATCTCCACCCGGACGCCGGTCAGCATCGGGATCGTGTCGTCCTTGCCGGCGGCGATCGCGACCTGGGAGACGGCGGCGGCGAACTCGTCGCTGCCCACCGAGCCCGCGGCGGGCGGCATCTCCGGCAGCGTGGGGTAGTCCTCCACAGGCATGGTGAGGAGTGTGAACTTCGCGCTGCCGCAGCGGAGCATCACCTTCGCGCCGTCCGTCGTCACCTCCACAGGGTGGGGAGGAAGGCTGCGCGAGATCTCCGCGAGGAGGCGCCCCGACACGAGGGCCGTCCCCGCCTCCTCCACATCGATCTCCGTGGACACCTGGGCGGAGACCTCGTAGTCGAACGCCGACAGCGTCAGCCGGTCGTCGTTGCCCTCACCCCCGGCGACGAGGTGCATGCCCGCCAGGACGGGCACCGGGGGCCGGACGGGCAGGGTGCGCGCTGTCCAGGCGACGGCGTCGGCGAGGGCATCTCTGTCGATGCGGAACTTCAACGGGACCAGCCTCCTGCAGGTGTCGGACAAGGGTGCGGTGATCTCGGCCGGGCCGGAGCGCTCGGGGCAGGTTGTCCCCAGGCCCTGACTTGAGATGGATCTTTTCTTGGATAGAGAAGTGGTGCAGTACCAGTAATAGGGGCGGTGGATAGTGTGGACAACACGAGTTTCTGCAGGTCAGACCGCGTTTCTCTGTCCACTGGGGCTGTGCATGGCCGGTGGACGGCGCGGGACGGCCTGGGGACGGCGAAATCATCCCCACACGTCATCCTCAAGTCATCCCCCGGTTTTCCACGAGTTCTCCACGGGTATGAGTGCCGTTTCGGCGCCCTGTGCATGACGACCGCGTGATCGGCGGATCCGCCCACAGCCTCGTCCCCAGGCCGTCCCCAGGTCGTCCACCGGTTTTCCCCAGGGCGGTGAAGCGGGTGCGCGGCGAATCCACATCCGTCCACTCCTCATCCTCAGCTTTTCCAGTGGTCGTCCACCGGGTTATCCACGAAAATCCCCAGGGTTTTCCACAACCTGTGAGTAGCCGCTTCGGTTCTCTGGGGAAGCGCGCATTTTGTCGGTTCTTTGCCTTCACCGGGGTGTGGACAGCCGGGAGGCGACTCGTCCACAAGGTCGGCGAGGGTCTGTCCACAGTGTGTACGAAGGGGCGCGTCAGCGCTTGCGGGCCTGGTGCTTGATGCGCCCGGTCAGCTCCGTGACCTGGTTGTATATGGCACGGCGCTCGGCCATCAGCGAGCGGATCTTGCGTTCGGCGTGCATGACCGTGGTGTGGTCGCGGCCCCCGAACTGCTGCCCGATCTTGGGAAGGGACAGATCGGTCAGCTCCCGGCACAGGTACATGGCGATCTGCCGGGCGGTGACGAGCATCCGGGAGCGGGACGGCCCGCACAGGTCCTCGATCGTCGTACCGAAGTACTCGACCGTCTGCGCCATGATCATCGCCGCGGTGATCTCCGGGCCCGAGTCGTTCGGGATGAGGTCCTTGAGCACGATCTCGGCGAGCTTCATGTCCACCGACTGCCGGTTCAGGCTCGCGAACGCGGTCACCCGGATCAGCGCGCCCTCCAGCTCGCGGATGTTCGTCGCGATCTGCGAGGCGATGAACTCCAGCACGTCCGGCGGCGCGGCGAGACCCTCCTGGCGGGCCTTCTTCTGCAGGATCGCGATCCGCGTCTCCAGCTCGGGCGGCTGGACGTCGGTCGTCAGGCCCCACTCGAACCGGTTGCGGAGCCGGTCCTCCAGCGTCACCAGCTCCTTGGGCGGGCGGTCGCTGGAGATCACGATCTGCTTGCTGGCGTTGTGGAGCGTGTTGAAGGTGTGGAAGAACTCCTCCTGCGTCTGCTCCTTGCCCTCAAGGAACTGGATGTCGTCGACGAGGAGGATGTCCACATCCCGGTAGCGGCGGCGGAAACCGTCGGCCTTGCCGTCGCGGATCGAGTTGATGAAGTCGTTCGTGAACTCCTCGGAGCTCACGTACCGCACGCGTGCCCCATTGAAGAGGCTCTGCGCGTAGTGGCCGATCGCGTGGAGCAGGTGAGTCTTGCCGAGGCCGGAGTCGCCGTACACGAACAGCGGGTTGTACGCCTTGGCCGGCTGCTCGGCGACCGCCACCGCCGCCGCGTGCGCGAACCGGTTGGACGAGCCGATGACGAACGTCTCGAACGTGTACTTCGGGTTCAGCCGGGCGTGCTCGGACGTCCCCGGACCAGCCGCACCGCCGCCGCCACCCGCGCCTTGCGGCGGGGTGGGGCCCCTGGGGTCGGAGCTCTCTTCATCACGGAAGCTGCTCTCACCCCGGTAGGGGGCCTCGCCGCGGTACTGCTGTTCACCAGCGGCGAACGACGACTCTCCGCCGTTGAAATCGTCCGCATGGCCCAGCGGTGCCTCGCTCGTGCCGTGCTTGGGCTCGTGCCCCTGCTGCTCTGGGCGACGCTGCTCCGGACGGAGCTGCTCCGGGAGGCGCTGTTCCGACCGGCCCCGCAGCGGGCCGAGTGTGCGGTCGTTCAGATGGGAGTGCGGCGGACGTCCTGGAGACTCGCCGCCGAAGCCCTCCTGCCCGCCGTACCCGGGGAAACCGCGCCCTTCGTAAGGCTCCCGCCCCCCAGGACCAGGCCCCCCTGGGCCGGCCCCATAGGACGGTGGACGCGAGGCAGGTGGAAAAGTACCGCGATCGTCATCCGCAGCCTGTGGATAACTTCCGGGCGGACCGAGGCTGTGGGTAACTCCCGACTGAGGCCGGTAGCCCTGATCGTTGTAGGGCTGCTCCGGATAAGGACGGTCGGACCGCTCCCCGAAGGGCGAGTCACCGTAGGACTGGTCGTCGCTGTAAGGACGATCCCGTTCACGGTCATCGTGCTGTCGTTCACCGTACGGCTCGCCATAAGAAGAAGGTGGCTCGTGCATACCGAGCCCCTGGCCGGACCCAGGGACGGGCGCCGAAAGAGGCTCCCCGGACCGGCCGCCCGGCCCGGCCGCCGGCCCTGTGGAAGACCCTGCGGGCGGCTCCGGCTGGACGGTCACCGCGACCCGGATCTCCCTGCCCAGCTCACGGGAAAGCGCCTGCGTGATGAGGTTTCTGAGGCGCGTCTCAAGCGCGTCCTTGGCGAACTCGTTCGGTGCGGCGAGGAGCGCCGTCCCCTCGACGAGCGCCAGCGGGCGGACCATCGGCAGCCATGCGCGATAGCTCGGAGACAGATCGCTCTCGGACAGCGCGGTGAGGGTGCGGGCCCAGACCGATCCGAGATCCTGACCGTCCATGCGCAAGGTCCCCCCTCCACCGACTCCGCCGTACGGAGTACCTGACTGCCCGGCTCTCCCACGGGTTACGGCTCGCCTCTCAGGGCACGCCGCGACGCGGAAGACTTACTCTCTCACGAGTTGTCCACAGAGTTGTCCACATGCTGTGCATAGGCATGCGGCGCCTGTGTAAAACCCACGGGACGGGGTCTTCGGAGACGGGGTCGGGAAGGCTCCGGCCATTGCGCGGCCGGTACCGGGGCGGTTCTCGAACGGGGGCTTGAGGGGCAGAGCACCGACATCAGATCGTCGAATTCGTCGAAGTCGAAGGAGCGTCGGCTCGCCCAGACGACCTTAACCGGTGCCGTCCCCACCCGCAACACGAACCGACCCCGTCCACAGCGGCCCCCGTCTTCGCTTCCCCGTCCACAGCGCGGTGTACTGAATCGCGCCATCTGCAGGCGGGAGGGGTTCGGAGGAGCGCTCCGTTTGACCGCGCACCCGGAGAGCCCGTAACGTGCTGAGGTCGAGTCGCATCGACGGAGATGCCGCGTGCCCGCCGGCAGCAGCCCTTCAGGCGAGTCCGGGTGGGCCCCCGCTGCGGGGGACCGGACGCGGCCCTCGACGCGAACCAGCGAGACTCAAAGACCCGTAGCCGAACGAACCGCAGCACTGGAGCCTCAAGTGAGCAAGCGTACTTTCCAGCCGAACAACCGTCGTCGCCACAAGAAGCACGGCTTCCGGCTGCGGATGCGCACGCGCGCCGGCCGCGCGATCCTGTCCAGCCGGCGGGGCAAGGGCCGCGCCCGCATCGCGGTCTGACCCACCTGCACTGTGCTGCCGTCCGGTAACCGGATGCGGCGGCGGGACGACTTCACGTTGGCCGTCCGGCGCGGTCGCCGCGCCGGACGGCCAACTGTCGTAGTTCACCTGCTTCGCCCGGACGAGACACCGGCGCCGGCGACACCGCCGCTGGTCGGATTCATCGTGGCGCGCACCGTCGGCAACGCCGTCGTCCGCAACGCGGCGCGGCGCCGCCTGCGCCACCTGATGCGTCCGCACCTCGACCGGCTTCCAGCGGGTAGCCTGCTCGTAGTGCGCGCCAACCCCCGCGCGGGAACGGCGCGTCCAGACGAACTGGCCGCGGATCTGGAGTCGGCACTCGACCGGCTGCTGCGGCCCGCGTCCAAGGGGCGAAGATGAGGAGTCGGCAGGGGACCGCGTCCCCCGCGCAGCAGGAGGAGGAGGCCCGTCCGGGCCCCGTCGCGTTCGTGCTGATCCTTCTCGTCCGCGCCTACCGCCGCTTCTTGAGTCCCCTGCTCGGGCAGCAGTGCCGCTTCCACCCCTCGTGCAGTGCGTACGGCCTGGAGGCGCTCCAGGTTCACGGGGCGGCGCGCGGCACGTGGCTGACGGCCCGCCGCATCGCGCGGTGCCATCCCTTCAATCCCGGGGGTTACGACCCGGTGCCGCCTAAGAAGACGTCCGAATCCCCCTCCGGTGAGTCCGGGGACGGGGAATCCGGGGAGTCACGGGACGCGTTCACTCAGGGACCGTCCGTCTTCTCCGGGGAATCTGGGGGGACGACCCCTCAGCAGCGCTCCACGGCGGCCTCCTCGAACTCCGGCCGCGAGGAGAGCGGCCACGCCCTAGCAGAGCCCAAGGAGCTGCCCGGTGCTTGATTGGTTGTACGAGATCGTCTCTCAGCTCATCGTGTGGATGCACACGGGGCTAAGTACGGTCGTCCCCAAGGACAGTGGATGGGCGTGGGGCGGTTCCATCATCCTGCTCACCGTCCTGCTGCGGTTGGTACTCGTCCCCCTCTTCGTGAAGCAGATCCACGCTTCACGGAAGATGCAGGAGCTGAACCCGAAGGTCCAGGCGCTTCGCAAGAAGTACAAGAACGACAAGCAGCGCCTCAACCAGGAGGTCATGAAGCTCTACCAGGAGAACGGCGCCAACCCGCTGTCGGGCTGCCTGCCCCTCCTGGTCCAGATGCCGGTCTTCATCGGTCTGTTCCAGACCCTGAAGCAGATCTCCGACGCCAAGCCCGGCGAGAGCGTCTTCGCGGTCTCGGCCGACCTGGTGGCGAGCGCGCAGCACGCCAACATCTTCGGTGCCCACATCCCGGACACCTTCCTGAACGCGTGGGGCACCGACCCCAAGAGCTGGACCGCGATCATCGTCACCGGCATCGCCGTGGTGATCAGCTCCTGCACGACGTTCTTCACCGTCCGCGCCAGCATGAAGCGGCAGCCCGTCACCGACGAGGCCAACCCGATGATGCAGGCGCAGAAGATGATGGTCTTCCTCGCGCCGCTGTTCGGCCTCTTCGGCCTCGGTTTCCCCCTGGGCGTCCTCATGTACTGGGTCACGTCCAACAGTTGGACCCTGGCGCAGCAGCACTACATCTACAAGAAGTACCCGCCGCCCAGCACCGACGGCGATACCACGACCACTGGCGCCGCCAAGTCCGGCACCAAGGCCGGTGCAAAGGCGGGCACGAAGGCCGGCTCCAAGACGGCCGGTTCGCGGGCGGCCGCGGCCAAGAATGGGCAGTCGCCGTCCGGCACGAAGGCCAAGGCCAGGCTGAAGAAGGAGCCGGAGGCGGAACCGGAGCCCGAGGACAAGCCGAAGGTCGTGCGCAACCAGCCGACCCGCAAGCCGCGCAGCAAGCGCAGCGGCACCCAGAAGCGCTAGTTTGAACCCCGAGCACGTGCCGGAGAAGGAGTCCCCGTTGAGCCAGACCGACACCACCGAGGTCGACGTGCAGGCGCTCGAACAGGAAGGCGAGATCGCCGCCGACTACATCGAGGGCCTGCTGGACATCGGTGACTACGACGGCGACATCGACATGGACGTCGAGGGCGAGCGCGCGATCGTCGCCGTCGTCGGTGCCTCGCTGGACGAGCTGGTCGGCAAGCGCGGCGAGGTCCTGGAGGCGCTGCAGGAGCTGACCCGGCTGGCCGTCCACCGCCAGACGGGCAACCGCACCCGCCTCATGCTCGACATCGGCGGCTACCGCGAGCGCCGCCGCGCGGAGCTCACCAAGCTCGGCACGGACGTGGCGGACGAGGTCAAGCAGGCCGGCGAGCCGAAGCCGCTCGCCCCGATGACCCCGTTCGAGCGCAAGATCGTCCACGACGCGGTCGCCGCCGCCGGCCTCCGCAGCGAGTCCGAGGGCGAGGAGCCCGACCGCTACGTGGTGGTCTACCCCGCTTAGCTCGACCTCCTGAACGGCCCCGCTGCCTCCCCGGCGGATTCGAACGATCGTCGCAACACCGGTTGATCAACTGGCTTCGGCCAGGAGCTTAGCGAGACGCTCGGCTGGGGTTTCCCAGCCGAGCGTTTTGCGTGGTCTGGAGTTGAGTTCGGCGGCGACGGCGTCCAGATCGGCGCGGGTGTGGAGAGACAGGTCGGTGCCCCGCGGGAAGTACTGGCGCAGCAGACCGTTGGTGTTCTCGTTGGAACCTCGCTGCCAGGGCGAGTGCGGGTCGCAGAAGTAGACCGGCATGTCGGCGGCCATGGCGAACTGGTGGTGCAGGCCCATCTCCGAACCTTGGTCCCAGGTCAGGGACCGTTTCAGCTCGGCCGGGAGGGTCTGGATCGTGGCGGCCAGGGCGTCGCGCATGGTCTCGGCGGTCCGGTCGTCGGGCAGGTGGACCAGCAGGACGTAGCGGCTGGCGCGCTCGACGAGGGTGCCGATCTGCGACAGCTGCTTGCGGCCGATGATCAGATCTCCCTCCCAGTGGCCCGGGACAGCGCGGTCGGCGGCCTCGGCCGGCCGTTCACTGATCATGACCATCGGCGCGGCGTAGCGGGCCTGGCGCTGGCGGGCCTGGCGCCGTGACCTGCGGTAGGTGCGCCCGGTGCGCAGCGCCCTGACCAGCTCGCGGCGCAGCTCGCCGCGGCCCTGGACGTAGAGGGCGTGGTAGATCGTCTCGTGGCACACGTGCATCTCCGGCCGGTCGGGGAACCGTATCCGCAGCATGCTGCTGATCTGCTCCGGGCTCCAGTTCATCTCCAGCCAGCCCTGGACGACACTGCGCAACTCGTCGTTGTCGGCAAATCTTCTGGGCTTGGGCCGCGGACGGCGGGCGTCGGCCCGGGCCTGCGCGGTGTGCGGCCGGTAGGCGCCGGTGGGCTCGTGGGCGTTGCGGCGGATCTCCCGGCTGACGGTGGACGGGCTGCGGCCGAGCTCGGCCGCGATAACGCGCAGCGAAGCACCCTCGCGAAGCCGATCGGCGATGTGAAGCCGCTCGTCCTGGTCCAGATATCTGCCAGAGCAGGAAGAAGGGAGCACCGCCCGGATGGGCGGTGCTCCCTTCTCTCCCGTGGTGGGGTTGCGCCCGTTACGCCAGCGCTTGCCCGTCCGGTAGTTGATGCCGACGATCCGGCACGCCTCTTGACTGCTGAACCCTTGATCCACAAGGCGGAAGTATTCCGCCCGCTCGCTTCTCAGGGCATTGCGTCCCCGATTGACCGAGCGGTCTCTGATCTCGAACCCCACCGCGTCCCCTCAAGGGCCGAGGTGTTGCAACGATCACTAGAACCCAAGCCCGGCAT
This sequence comes from Actinomadura geliboluensis, assembly GCF_005889745.1. Taxonomy (GTDB): domain Bacteria; phylum Actinomycetota; class Actinomycetes; order Streptosporangiales; family Streptosporangiaceae; genus Spirillospora; species Spirillospora geliboluensis. Next base: position 6,386 of record NZ_VCKZ01000202.1, on the reverse strand, counting down.
CGGGGCCGTTCGCATTCCCAGCCCCGCCGCACTCGCACGGTCCAAGCAAGAGTTATCCACACCCCCTGGGGTGAGCGCCAGGAGCACCCCTGGGGCCCAACCATCACAAGTAGTGCGCCCAACCTGCCCGCTGCGCTGTGCACCGCCCCTGAAGTTATCCACAGCCTCCGGTTCACCATGAGGACGACCCTCAGCAGCTCCACCATGGAGGGAGCAGGCTCGACCCAGTTCGAAGGGGGCCGCTTCGCCGTGAGCAGACGCATGAGTCCGTAGCGAAGCGACGCCACGACACGGGAGGGCCCCGCGCCCTGGCCGACGCGGGGCCCTCAGTAGCCCGGTGTGCACCGCCGCCCAAGCACACCGGGCAGGCTCTGACCCGTTACCCACCCTTTGAAGGCACGCCCGCCACCCACCGCAACCGCCCAGCACCGCCCGGTGGAATGTTGGACGTCGGGCGGAGCTGTCGAGCGCGCTCGATTACGCGTGGCTCACCAAGCGCGGCCGGCGGGCGCGGTCATCGGCGGGCGGTGCGGCGCCACCTGCGGCGTTGGGGCGGGATGCGGTCGCCGGCGTCCACGACCGCCGGGCGGTTCTCTTCAGCGGGGTCCTGCGCGTGCGCGGGGTCCTGGGCGAACTCCGGGTCCTGGGCTACGTGCCCGTGGGTCACGCCCTCGTCCGCCGGGTGTTCGATCACGCGTTCGACTCGCTCGGCCGGACGTCCCAGGGGCGCGGGGTCCTCGATGATGTGCTCTTCGCGGACGATGGTCCCGGGCTCGTCGCCGTAGGCGGGGTCGGCGCCGACGACGCGTCCGGCGCTCCGGCGCGGCCGCGTGTACTTGAGGGTGAAGCCCATGCTGACGAGCCCCACCACGATCAGGATCCAGCCGACCAGGTGGATATCGACGCCGGTGAGGTCGACGCGCAGCGCGAACGCGAGGATGGCGCCCACGGCGATGAAAGCGAGACTGACTCCGATTCCCATGTCGGAGCTCCTTCCGGGGGGACGGTCGGGCGACACGGCACCTCTACCCGGCAGGTCCCGAATATGCGGAGGGGTCATGTGGTTCTCGCCATAACGCAAGGGTCGTGCAACCCTCCGCCCGGACGCCGCACCAGCACGTTTCGCGTGTACGCCGCCGCCGGGTTTTGTGGAACGATTCGTCTGATGGGCATTGGACGTGAGGTTTTCGGGGACGCGCTGCCGGTCGCGGAGCGTTATGCGGCGTTTCTCGCTGATGCGGGGGTCGAACGCGGGCTCATCGGGCCGCGCGAGGTCGACCGGCTCTGGGAACGCCATCTGATCAATTGCGCGGTGGTGTCCGAGGCCGTTCCAGCGGACGCGCATGTTGTGGACATCGGCTCCGGCGCGGGGCTGCCCGGCATCGTCCTCGCGATCGTCCGGCCCGATCTGCGGATCACGCTGCTGGAGCCGCTGCTGCGCCGCACCACCTTCCTGGAGGAGTGCGTCCGGCTGCTCGACCTGCCGAACGTCGAGGTGCGCCGGGCCCGCGCCGAGGAGGTGGTGAAGGAGTTCGCGGTGGACGTGGCCACCGCGCGAGCCGTCGCGCCACTCGAACGCCTCGCGAAATGGGCGCTTCCCCTCCTCCGCGAGGGCGGGGAGCTCCTCGCGCTCAAGGGGGAACGGGCCCAGGCCGAATTGGACGAGGCGGAGCCCGTGCTGAAGCGGCTCGGGGCGCGCTCGACCGAACTGCTCCAAGTCGGGCGCGGTATGGTCGACCCGCCGACAACACTCGTCCGTGTGGTCGCCGGCCGAGGAGAGGTTGTCGGGCGACGACAGCGCGCGCCGCGGCGTGCCAGAGGGTCGAGGAAGAGGTCTTCATGAGCACGGGACCAGGACTGGGCCGGCCTGACCGCGCCGACGAATCCCCCGACGAGCAGCCGTCCGGCCTGGGCGAGGGGGCCCAGCCGCCGGCCGGCGGGACGCAGGGAGTCCCGGCCCCGCGGACGGCGTCGGGGTCCGGGCAGGGGACCGCCCCGGGGACCACGCCCTCGGGGCACGCGATGTGGGGTAGCACGACGTCCGGTACCGCGGAGAACGTCGGATACGTACCGACGCACACCGGCGCACGTCCGCCGGAACCGCGCAGCGGACCGAACCAGGGGGAGTCAGAACTCGTGCGCGAGGCGCTCAAGGACGCCAAGGTTTCACATGAAACAGCGGTCACCGCGCTGAAAGCGATGTCGGGCCGCAGGGAACGGGAGTGGCCGCGGCCCGCCAAGTGCCGTGTGATCACCATCGCCAACCAGAAGGGCGGCGTGGGCAAGACCACCAGCTCGGTGAACCTCGCCGCGTCCCTCGCCATGCACGGCGCGCAGGTGCTCGTGGTGGACCTCGACCCGCAGGGCAACGCGTCCACCGCCCTCGGCGTCGACCACCACGCGGAGGTCCCGTCGATCTACGACGTGCTGATCGAGGACATGGCGCTGGCGGACATCATCGTCCCGGCGCCGGAGATCCCGAACCTGTACTGCGCGCCCGCCACCCTCAACCTCGCGGGCGCCGAGATCGAACTCGTCTCCAAAGTGGCCCGCGAATCGCGGCTGCGGCGGGCGCTCGACGCCTACGACACCGAGAAGTTCGATTATGTGCTGATCGACTGCCCGCCGTCGCTCGGCCTGCTCACCGTGAACGCGCTCGTCGGCGGCGACGAACTGCTCATCCCGATCCAGTGCGAGTACTACGCGCTGGAGGGGCTCGGGCAGCTGATCCGCACCGTCGACCTCGTCAAGGCGCACCTCAACCAGAAACTGAAGGTGTCCACGATCCTGCTCACGATGTACGACGCCCGGACGCGGCTCGCCGCGCAGGTGGCCGAGGACGTCCGGAACCACTTCGGGGACGTCGTCCTCAACACGGTGATCCCCCGCAGCGTCCGAGTATCGGAAGCCCCGAGCTACGGGCAGTCCGTCATGACCTACGACCCCGGTTCAAGTGGCGCGCTCGCCTACAGCGAGGCCGCCTCGGAGATGGCCCACGGAGGAGCTGTCCAGTGAGCCAGCAGCGACGCGGCCTGGGCAAGGGGCTCGGCGCCCTCATCCCCACCGCCCCGCCTCCGCCGACGTCCACCGAACCGGGCAGCGCGGGCGAGCCGGGGTTCCCCGGCGGGCCCGGAGCGCCCGCCGGGGCGGCTGGTGAGTCCGGGACGGCCGGTCCGAACGGCACCCCCGCGTCCGGCCCCGTTCTGGAGCCGGTCGCTGGCGCGCATTTCGCCGAGCTTCCCGTCCGCTCCATCACCGCCAACCCGCGCCAGCCGCGCGACCATTTCGACGACGAGGCCCTGGAGGAACTGGCCGAGTCGATCCGCATCGTCGGACTCCTGCAGCCGATCGTGGTGCGCAAGGCGACGGTGGGCGAGCACGACTACGAACTGATCATGGGCGAGCGCCGGTGGCGGGCGTCCAAGATGGCCGGGCTGGACGTCATCCCGGCGATCGTCCGCGACACCGGCGACAACGACCTGCTCCGTGACGCGCTCATGGAGAACCTCCACCGCCAGCAGCTCAACCCGCTGGAGGAGGCCGCCGCCTACCAGCAACTGCTGCAGGACTTCGGCGCCACCCACGAGCAGCTCGCCACCCGCATCGGCCGGTCGCGCCCGCACATCACCAACACACTGCGCCTGCTGAACCTGCCGCCCGCCGTCCAGCGCCGGGTGGCCGCAGGGGTCCTGTCCGCCGGCCACGCCCGCGCCCTCCTCTCCCTCGACAGCATCGAGGCCCAGGAGCACCTGGCGCAGCGGATCGTCCAGGAGGGCCTCTCCGTCCGCGCCCTGGAGGAGATGATCGCGCTCCGCGAGGTCGACGACGAGCCCAAGGCGCCGCGCCAGGGCCGCCGCAAGAAGCCGGTCGCTCCCGGCCTGCGGGAGCTGGCCGACCGCCTCTCCGACCGATACGAGACGAAGGTCCGCGTCGACATGGGCCGCAACAAGGGCAAGATCGTCGTCGAGTTCGCCACCCTCGAAGACCTCGACCGCATCATCAAGTCGATGGCCCCCGAAGACGACGGCCTAACCGGCAACTGACCAGCCCCCCACCGCGCCCCGGAAAGCCACCCGCCTCCGGGGCGCTTCCTTTTGCCCGCTCCCCAACGTTTCCCGTGAAACATCAGCCACTCCGCACCACCCGACGAGGCCCCCCAGGAGTCTCCAACCCCCGGGACTGGAGCGCCTCTGGAGTCCAGAGACTCCAGGGCCCCAACCAGTCGACAAACCGAGGCACGTCCACGCCCACCTAGGTCCAACATCGCCGCAACCAAGCCAAAACCAGTACCCCGCAAGCGGCGCATGGCCGGCCAAGCCACACTTGCCCACTGCTTGTGCTGCTGCCGATGAGGCGTTGCCCGGTTGACCGTCCCGGCCATGCTCGCGGAGGTCGAGCGCAGCGGCACACGCGCCCGCAGTCGGCGGCGTCGCAGGGATGGGCAGCTCGGCGTTGGCTTCGGCTGTACCAAGTGGAAGGAACGGGCGGCGCTACGCCAGCCTGCCACCGGCGCTGCTGCGGATCAGGCGTGATCGGCTGACGGCCTCTGCGGCCGGGACGGCTCCACACGGCCTCGCGCGTGCGCGCGTCTGCGCGGTCACGTTCTGGGCGCCGGACCCGTTGGCGGCGGCGCCGCCGGTCAGGAGGTTGGCTGTACATGGGCGTGATGTTTCACGGGAAACATCACGTCGCCGGAGGAGCCCAATCCCCCGCCTGGCTCGCTTTGGCTGAGCCTGCCCCGTCCACGGAAGGCGAGGCCGTCACTGGTCGCGCATCGCCGTTGGCGTGCGGACGTGGCACTGCGCCCGCCAGGCCGTCTGCGTGTCCCCTGGCACTGCCTCACTCGCCGCGTCCTCTCATGGCCTCTGCCGTGCCCCACCGGTGTTGGCTATCGCCGCGCCGGGTGGAAGGACGGACCGCACCATGCACGCCCCCGGGGTGCTGCTGCCGATGGAGCATGATCGGCCGACGGTCTCCGCGCTACGGACGGTCTGAGGCAGTGCCGCGTTTGTCGGCGCCTGGCGGCATGCCGTCGGGAGGTCGATGTATGTGGGCTTGATGTTTCACGGGATACAGGGCGTCGCCGGAGCCCAATCCCCCGCCTGGCTCGCATTGGTCGAGTCTGCCTCGTCCACTGATGGAGGCCGTCACCCGTTCGCACCTCGTGCAGCGAGGCCGGCGGCACGGGTGGACGTGGCGCTGCTCCGCCCTGTCAGTTGTGCGTTGCTGATGCCGGCTTGCTGGCCGCGTCGTCTCATCCGCTCTGCGCTCTGCTCTCACCGGCGTTGCCTGGGCCGCGCCGAATTGAAGGACGGTCTGAGCCAGGCGGTCCGTTGATGCCGCTGTAGATGATGAGTAATCAGTGATCGCCGCCGCCATGCGCGGTGGAGGGCCGAGCGGAGCCGCACAGGCTCGCTGCCAGTGCTGCCGACTGGGCGCTCCGGGCTGATCGGCCCAGCCAAATGTCGTGGAGGGTGGAGCGCTGTGCCATGTGCGGGTCCCCAGAGGCGTTGCGGGGGCGGGGCGTCTGGTGCTGGCTACAGCTGTGCCAAGTGGAAGGAACAGGCGAAGGCACGTCGGCCGGCGCTGAGGCGGCGAGATCGGTTGATCGACCCAGCGGTGCACCGTGGTGGGGTGAGTGGAGTGGCGGGCGTGCTGGCAGTCGGCGGCGGCAGGAGCTGGACGGACAAGGCGGCCTCGGTCGCGTCGAGTGGAAGGACATGGCGAGCCCTGTCGGCCCACTACGTCAGTTGCTGGCGAGGCGGCGTGATCGGCTGATCTTCCGCGTTGCGGTCCGTCCTGACGCAGGGCGCTTGTGTCCGCGCCTGGAGCGTCGCCATCGGCGTGGCTGGCGGTATCCGGGCTTGATGTTTCACGGGAAACGGCGCGTCGCTGGGAGCACAATCCCCCGCACCGCTCGCAGTGGCCGTGCTTGCCTCGTCCACTGCAGGCGAGGCCGTTACCGTTCGCGCCTCGCGTAGCAAGGCCGTCGGCAATGGGCGGACGTGGCAGTTGCCCCACCCTCTCGGTTGCGCGTTGCTGGTGTCGCTTCGCTGGCCGTGTCGCTCTCATGCCCTCCGCCCAGCGCTCGCCGGTGTCGCTGTTGGGGGCGAGGCTGTCAGACCGCCGTGGTCCTGACGCGCCTTCTGGCGTTCGACGGCCTCGAGTGCGCTGGAGTTGCTCGTGGAGTTCTGGCGCGGGCCGTCCGTGCGTCAGGGCGAGATTGTCGGGCTGCTGTTGTCGATGCTTCGGTCCTGCCTCGTGGGCAGTCCCTCGCTTCGTCCGCCTTGGTTCTGGGGTGTCTTCAGGCGTGTGGGGCGCTGGCTGACTGGCGGGGTGCCTTGGTGGGAGCGAGTCGTTCCCTCGGGGTGTGAGGTCTCTGGGGG
>NZ_VCKZ01000694.1 GCF_005889745.1 Actinomadura geliboluensis | reverse complement strand
GCCCAACGTCGCCCCACCGTGCAGCCACGCCGGCCGCCCCGGACCCGTCGAGGTCACCTCGGTCGACCCGGCGCCCTCGTCCATCGTGAACGTGGCCACCGGCTCGGTGCCGGTATTGGCGCGGAACTCATACGAGACCGTGGACCCGTTCTGGTTGGACGGCGCGAACGCCTGCACGGTCAGCACGTTCGGGCCCGAGCGGGTCGGGGCGATCTGTACCTGTCGGGCGGCGCCGGCGGTGGTGGTCACCGTGCGGTCCGGTTCGTCGTTGAGGGTGATGACGTACCGGTCGGCGACACCTTCGGAGTCGGAGATGGTGAACGTCCCCGCCTGCCCGACGCTGCCGTACCAGGCGTCATCGGCGGGATAGTCAGTGGACGCGATGACCGGCTCACCAGGCTCGGCCGGATCGTAATAGAAGTAGCAAGCTGTCTGGGCTCCGTCCGAAGCCCACGGCCCGTACTGCTCACCGTCATATGCCTTGACATTCCATGCGATCAGAGTGCCCTGCGGCATATCAGGCGGCAACGACATTTCAAACCGAGTATTCGACGTCTTCGCCGGCGTGAGTCCCGAGTACCACCGCCCGATGAATCCCTTGCCGTCACCAGCATCCCAACTCAACGAGAACAGGCCTTGCACCTTGTTCTTGTCCTCGGTGTCGGGGTCCTTGAGGTAGGCGTACACGGTAGAGATGTCATTGACCGTCTTAGCCTGTTCCCTGGGCAGGCACTTGGTGCCGGGGTTGGCGAACATCGTATCGGTGTCAGGCTGCAGCGGCGGATTGTTGTACTGCACCTTCAGGTAGGCGTCATCGGCGAACCGCTTCCACCAGTCCATCGTCGACTCGCTGTAGGCCCGCAACCCGAACGTGATCGTCGAGTAGCCGTTGTTAACCGCGCTCTGTACATGCGACCGCAGCTTGGCCCCGCCGAACTCCACCGGCGCCCTGGAGCAGTACGCCACATCCCGCGAGGTCAGATGCTCCAGCCACACCGACGAGGTGTTGGTGTTGCTCCAGGTCGCCGACGACTTCAGTGCCGTGGTCCGCCACAACTGCACCGACGTCGGATTGCTGCAGTTGTACGCACTGGTCTCGAACGCCGTGAACTCCACGTTCTGGATGTAGCGGCCCTTGATCGACGGCAGCGGCATCCGGAAGAACAACCGCTTGGTCTGGTTCTTCACACAGTTGGGATCCTTGGCCACCTCGCAGCGACCCACACCCTCAGTCGACTTGCCATCGAACTTGTAATACGACTCATCCGGCCACCCCGACGACACCATCCCCCAACTGGTGGCCTTACTGGTCGTCCACACCGGATCGATGAACACCGGGAACCGGGTATCGGCAGCGGTGAGCAGTTCACGGTCGGGGGTCAGCGTCAGCTTCCCCTTGCCGACCGCCACACCCAGCCGGGCGGTCTTGGCGCCGTCGGCCGGGCCCTCGGCAGGGTCGGCAGCCGGGTCCGCGGCACGCGCCCGCGAAGCCTTCGGATCAGCCTGGGAGGAGTCCCACATGCGCGCGGCCGGTGCTTCGAACACCGCCGAACCCGACCCGCTGTCGGCCGCGGTGAGCACCCCGTTTTGCGCCTCTCGGACTGTGAGGCGGTCGTCTGAGACCTTCAACGCCAACTCCGCCACGCGGGGGTCCTTGGCCGCCTCCGGCGTCTTGACCACCAGGACGTGGGAGAAGCCGTCCGCGCGGGCCTGCAGCCGCAGGTCCACATCCGGGCCCGCCACACCCGCGTACACCGCGGTGTCGCCCTCCAGCACCGGCTCGGGCAACCGTCCCGGCCACGACAACGCCAGCCGGTGCCCGGCCCGGGTCATCTGCACCATCGGGCCGTCCCCACCGGCCGAGAACACCAGCCCGACCGTGGACGCCGCCGGCACCACCCCACCGCCCGAGCGGCGCAGCGTGGTATCGATGTCCACCCACTTGCCGCCCCGGCGGGTCCGAACAGGCTGCAGCCGCTGCTCGACCTCGATCCGCCCGTTCGGCAGCGCCCGCACCGTCCGCGACTCACCCCGCTGCGACAAGATCTCCACCGGCCTGCCCGAC
>NZ_VCKZ01000201.1 GCF_005889745.1 Actinomadura geliboluensis | reverse complement strand
CGGCGGTGTCATGATGGGTGTGCCTCTTCCAGGGGCTCGGCGGGTCTTCGGGCCGGTTCGGGCTCTGTGATCGGTTGGGGTGCGGCCCTCGGCGGTGTGCTTGGTGGCTTGGCGCCGGGGGCCGCTTGACGTCCTCCTCCGGTGGTCGGCGGGCTGGCTAGCGGTCTTCGAGGCGGCGCGGGTGGGTGCCGCGGTCGGCGGCGCGACGGTCGCGTTTGCGCTGGCGTTCCTTGGCCAGTTCGGAGCGGACGGACAGCACGGTGCGGTGGGCGGTGCGGGATCCGGTGCGTTGGGTGCGGCCGGTTCCTCCGCAGCGGTTGCAGGGGCCGAACCGGCGGCGGGTGCTGCCGGGTTTGCGGCCGGTTCCCTGGCAGCGGCGGCAGGGGCGGAACGGGTAGGTGTAGACGCTGACCGCCCACACCAGGGCCGCGGCCATGCCGAGCAGGATCAGGGTTGCCATCGCGGGTGTGTCTCCTTACTGGTGCGGGCGGGGGCAGGCGGCTAGTCCGGCGTCGTAGCCGACGTTCCAGCCGCGCCGGTACCCGTCGCTGGAGCCCTCCCGGTAGCCGTCCCGGTAGCCCTCGATGGCGCCCTCGGCGAACGCTTCTTTCCAGGCGATGCACGCGAACCGGCGGCAGTCGTTGTCCTTACAGGTGTGGTAGTCGTGCGCGGCGCCGGTCTTGCCCGCGCCGGGCTTTGCGGCCGTGGGCGTGCCGGCGGACTTGGACGGCGCGCCGGGTCGGTTGGGGGTGTTCTGGCGGCGGGCCGCGGCGGCGGCCTTGCGGCGGGCGGCCTGCTGGCGCTTGCGGTCGGCGGCGGCGCGGCGTGCGGCGGCGGCCTTGCGCTTCTTGAAGTCGGTGGCGATCTTGCACGTGTGGTTGAGACCTCGGGGCTTGCCGCAGGTGCGGCACGTCGCCGTGACGCGGGGCTTGATGCGGGTCTTGCCGCGCCGGCGCTTGAGTACCTGGATCTTCAGGGCCATGGGGTCCTCATGTCGTGGGTGTGGGGCCGGGTGCCGCTACCCGTTACCGCGCAGGTCAGGGCGGGTGTGCGGGTAGCGGCGGGTAGCGGCCGCGGGTGTTTGTGCAGGTCGGTGCGGTAGCGGCGCCGCTACCGGGTAGCGGAGCCGGAGCGGCTCGGGTCAGCCGGTGGCGGTGGCGTCGGCGGCGGCCTGGACGGCGTTCTTGCGGCAGCCGCGGACGGTGACGCCGGCGCGTTTGACGTTCACGCTCGGCACGCCGAGGTCGCGGCATTGCGCGGAGACGGCGTCGGGGGTGGCGTCGGCCCACCGGTCGGGGAACTGGTCGGCGAGGCGGTCGGCGAGTTCTGTCCAGTGCAGGCCGGGGTCGGCGCCGAACACCGCGAGCACGTCGGCGAGGACGTCGCGGTCGGGGGTGCCGGTGTCCTCGCCGGCGGCGTAGCCGGTCAGGGTTCCGGCGCGCTCGCGGTAGGTGCGGGCGGCGGTCAGGATCTTCTCGGCGTCGCCGTGATCGGCCAGATGGGTGCGGACGGTGGGGGTTTCGTCGGCCGCGCCGTACAGGTACCCGACACCGAGATACTGCTTGCCGACCGGGAGCGCGGAGGCGTCGAACCCCTCGGAGTAGGCGTCCCCGCCCAGGATGGCGTCGGAGACGTTGCGGTTGCCGCACCGCAGCGCGAACCGCACGGCGTGGTTGTCGCGGTACCGGTTGAACAGCCGTTGCACGTCGCCGGCGCCGACCCCGGACGGCTTCTGCGAGGACGACAGCAGGATCACCCCGGAGGACGGCCCCACAGCCAGGATGAACGACAGCAGTTCGGCGACCTGCTTGTTGTCGTCCTGGTCGGGAAGCTCGAAGTAGTTTTGGAACTCCTCCATGACCAGCATCCAGATGAACAGCCGCTTGGGGTAGCGGCGGCACAGTTCCTCGGTGAGCTTGCCCTCGGGGCACTCCTCGGGCGGCAGGGTGGACAGGAAGTCGTTGGTGTCGATGATGTGCCGCTTGATCTCGGCGAGCGCGTCGATGAGCTGGCGGACGGGGTCACCGGCGCGGTTGGGTACGGTGCCGCGGATGAAGTGGTAGGCCACCAGCGCGAACTTGTTCCAGTCCGGGGAGTTCTTGCCGTCCACCACCGACAGCCGCACCGCGGGGTCTAGGGCGGCGTACAGGGCCAGCAGCCGCGCGGCGAACGTCTTGCCCTTGCGGGGCTGCGCGCCGATCAGCAGCGAGTTCCACAGCAGGCCCAGGGTGACCTTGCGGCTGTGCTCGTCCAGCCCGAACGGTGCCGGGCGCCAGATGTTGCGCGGCTTGCAGTCCAGCAGCGGGGTCTTGCCGGCCGGGACGGCGAGCGGGTCGCGGTCCATCACCGTCAGGGTGTGGCGGCGGTGGCTGGTGGGGTCATGGGTCAGGTACACCTGCGACGGGGCGACGTCCAGGCCGGAAGCCAGGTCGTCCTTGGCCTTGACCACGTCCCCGAACCCTGTGCCGTGCGGCAGCACCACCTTGACCTGTGACCCCTCGCCCTGCGGGGTGCGGGACATGGTGGTCTCAAAGGTGACCTGCTGGCCCGGCTTTTCGGGGTGGCCCAGCCCGGCGGCGTAGTAGGCGCGCAGCACCACATCGTGGTTGAGCAGCCGGAACCGCGGCACGGTCGTCGCCGGGACGATGATCGGCCGGTCCTCGGGGCGGCCCAGGTGCGCCAGCCACGGCACCCCCACCGCGGCGACGGCGGCCCACCCCCACCACGGCGCCACCTGAACCAGCACCAGCCCCGCGGCCAGCACACCGACCGCCTGACCGGCCAGGATCGTGCCGCGGGTGCGGCGGGTCTCCTTCACCTCGCGGTGCAGCTTGTACCACTCCCGCGAATCGCCCTGAGCGATCGCAAGCGACCGCAGGTAGTCGTTCTCCGACACCCACCACCATTTGAGCTGCCGGTCGATCAGCCGCCACAGCCCCACCACCGACCACACCCCCGCCCGCACGGCGTAGCCGGGCGCGCGGACCGCGTGGAAGGCGATCCGGTGCCCCATCCGGCGGGCGTGCCGGGCGATCGCCTCACCGACACCGGCCAGGCTGCGCAGGTGCTCGGGGATGACCGGGTAGGCGTCGCCCTCGGGGTCGTCCAGCAGGTACCCGATCCCGTCATCGACCGGTTCGCCCTCGGCGTCGGGGTCGGCGCCGGGGTCGAGCTGGACCTCAAAGGAGGTGTCGATGTCCACCACCGCCGCGGCGGCGGCGCCCTCGGCGCCGTCCGGCGCGCCGGCCGGGGCGTCCAGCGCGGGCGCCGACTCGGCATCGGCCAGCGGATCGGGTGCGGTGTCGGCCGGGGTGTCGGTGGGTGCGGTGCTGGTGCGGACGGGCAGGCGCACGACCTCGCCCATGGACTTGCTGTAGCTCATGACCGGGTGTCTCCCTCAGCGGCGGACGGCGCGTCGTCCTCGGCGCGCACAGTGGCGGACGGATCGGCGGTCGGGTCGGCGGACGTCGGGCTGGCGGGTTCGGTCTTCAGGCGGGCCAGCAGCGCGCCGACGCGGGCGTTACCGGCGGTGTGTCCGGCCTCGCGCAGCCGCGCGGCCAGCGTGTTGCGGGTCAGCGGTTCACCGGCGGCAGCCAGCTCGGCGGCGATCCGGCGGCCGGTCGGCACCAACTCGTCCACGTCCGGGACCGGCGCGGCGGCCCTGCGGGTCCGGGACCGGGCGGCGGACCGTCCTTGACCGCGTCCACCGGACCGGGCGGCAGCGGTCCGCCGAGCCGTCCGGGACGGCGCGCGGGACGGTCCAGCGTCCAGGGCGGGACGGTCCACCGGCGCAGCGGCGGAACCGTCCAGCGGCCGTCCGCCGGACGGCTCGGCGGTCCCCTCACCGGGCGCGGCCTGAACGGTCAGGGCGGTGGGGAGTTCACCGAGCCGGTACAGGGCCCGCACCCGGCGGGGCGCGTGGCGGCGCCACGCCCACCGGCCGTAGGTGTCCTGCAGATCGGTCAGCGCCAGGACGCGGGCGCGTTCGCGGTTGAGGGCGTCGGGGTAGGAGCGGATCTCCCACAGCACCATGCGGCGCCACAGCTTCAGCGTGGGCCAGGGCGCCAGGATCCACCGAGAGGTGCGGATCCCGTCCATGCGGGTCCCCGCAGCGATGCCGGCGCGGATCCGGATCACGTGCGCGGCGATCTCCACCGCGATGACCCACAGCGCGGGCAGCACCGCATGCGCGACCTTGCCGAACACACCGTGCTCACCGGCGATGTTGAGGTAGACGGTCGCGGCGGTCAGCCCCCACGGGATGAACCGCAGCCAACGAATCCGCATGTCCAGCCGCGCTAGAACGATGTCCAGGGCCGCGAAGATCGCAATGCCCAGGTCGATGCCGAGCGGCACCGTCCAAGCCAACCGCCCGAACGACGGACGGGACGCCTCCGCCACGGCAGCGAAGCTGTTGACGAACCCCAGCAGCCCCAGCACGGCCACCAGCGCCGCCACCGTGGCGACCGCGGTGAACTCGCTACTGGTCAACGCGCGCCCCCTCGCCGAGACGTGCGAGGCGTCGTGTCCGGCCGGACCCGACGTGCCGCGCGGCGCGCCCTCGGCGCCGGCTGGGTGCGTGACGGTACGGGCGGGCGCGGCAGTGGTGGCGGGCGTGCCGAGGGCCGCGGGCAGGTGGTGGTTGAGCGTGGTCACCTCGGGTGCCTCCCTTCGAGGGCGGTGCGGACCGGGTTCGCGCCGAGCGGCTCGGCGCAACCGCCGGCGGGGCGGTCGGCGGTGGGGTGGTACTCGGTGTCCAGGTCGGCGGCCATCACCTTCCGGGCGCACGCCTCGCAGCGGAAGCGGACCGGACCGCCGTCCAGCGGCGTGCGGCAGGACGGGCACCGCTTGACCGCGCCCGCACGCAACCGGCGCGGCACGGCAGCGGTGGGCACCGGGGCGGGAGTGGTGGCGTTCATGCCGCGCACACCTCCGTTCCGGTGACGCCGTCAGCGCAGGCCAGGCACTCACCGAGGTGACGCGGCAGCACGTATCCGGCGTCGCGTCCGCAGGTCGGACAGTGCCGGCGCGCGGCCAGCGCCTTGCCCAGGGCCGCGCGCTGCCGCTCGGACGGGACCCGCTTGGGCAGCGCCAGGCGGACGTCGTACAGGTAGGCGGCGCGCACCCCGCCACCACCGCGACGGGAGTTCCACAGCACCTGACCGGCGATCTCCTGACCGCCGGGCCGCAGGCCCTCGGCGGCCAACTGGCGGCGGGTGCGCAGGTGCGGCGGCGCCATCCGCCACGGCCACGTGGGCACCCCGTGTCGGGCACCGGTCGGGTCGAAGAACCGCGCGGAGCTACGGCGGCGGGCCATCACGCCACACCCCCCGCCGGAACCAGAACCGGAGCCACCACCGGGGCCAGCGCGGGGCGGCACACCGTGACCAGGTGCCAGCCCCCACCACGCAGCGACCGGTAGACCAGCACACCGGCGGCAACCGTGACCACGGCGACGGCCAGCACGGTAAGGGCCAGCGTCGGCGCCGGGTGCGCCACCAGCAGCACCCCACCGGCGACCACGAGCCGGACCGGCGAAGCGCACACCCAGCACACCCCGGCGGCCAGCACGGCCAGCAGAACCAGGACGGCGATCATCACGCCACCCCCAGCGAAGCCAGCAGCGACGCGGCCAGCAGCCAGCCGACGTGCCAGGACTGATCGAGGGCGTAGGCGCCGGTACCGGTCGGGGCGACGGCGCCGTCGCCGAGCCGGGCGAACTCGCCCTTGTCGGCCACCAGGGTGCGGCCGAGCCAGTCGGCCAGCGCCAGCAGCGTGGAACGGCGGTCGGCCCAGTAGTGCGAGACCGCGTCCACCGCCAGCGCGGCAGCGGCGGCGTAGGGGTTGACCGGCAGCGCCAGCACCAGCGCCACCACCGTGACGGCGGCGGTTTTGAGGGCGGTCAGGGTGGCCACGTGCCGGGCGCACAGGATCCGGCCGGGCCAGCCGGCCGCGTCCTTGCCGCCTGCTTGGCCGTGCGTCTGCAACCAGTGGTCGCCCACCTCGTGCGCGGCGTACAGCGCGGCAAACACCGCGGGGAACACGATCGGGTCGGCGCCGAACATCAGGCCACCTCGCCCAGGTCCGCGGCGGTCAGGGTCCGCGCCTCGCGCCGGAGCGCGGCCAGCTCGCGGGGCAGGTAGCCCGCCCACACGCCGAACGCGGGGCGGACCCGGAGCGCGTAGTCAAGGCACAGAGCCCACACCGGGCAGTCCTCGCACACCTCGCGGGCCACGTCCTGCCGGGCCAGCCGCTCGGCGATCGGCTCGGACTCGAACGCGTCCGGGCCCATGTGCAGGTCCGGGTCGTGCCGGCACTCACCGCGCTCACCCAGTTCGGTCACCAGCTCCACCAGCGACAGAGACGACGGAGCGATGGACATGCGGTCCTCCATACGAGTCGTGATCGGTTCGGAGCGCGGCCCTCGGCGGTGTGCTTGGTGGCTCGGCACCGAGGGCCGCACGGACGTGCGATAGGTCGCGGTCATCACTGGTCAGCCCAGCGAGCCCGAGAACGTCGTGATCGCGTGAATCACCTGGTTGACCAGCGCAGCGGCCTTCTCCGGGTTGTTGATCGCGAAGACGGCGACCGCGATACCGGCGAGCCACTGCGGGATGCTGCTGGACTTCTGCGGGAACATCCGGACACTCCTCAGGTCGAGTGAGACGCCAAACGTTTGGCGTTTGACGTACTCTCGATTGTGTTCACCTCGGAGCGGATGTCAAGAGGCGCCAATCGTTTGGCGTTTCGCGCTCACTCTGGTTAGGTGGACCTAAGACAGCGGGTCGACAGTGGAGAGGAGCAGGTAGATGCCCACATCGGAGCGCCACGGCTTCCGCGACATCGCCGCAAAAATCCGTGAGGAAATCATCGACGGCCGGTACCCCACGGGATCCGTCCTGCCGGCCGAGCCGGAGCTTGCCGAGCGGTACGGGGCTTCCCGTAGCTTGGTGAACCGAGCAATGCAGGTACTCGCGGCCGAGGGCATGGTCCGTCCTCGGCAGGGACGGGGCACCATGGTCACCTGGCTTCCGCCGATGCTCCACTCACCTGCCCGTTACGACCGGGCGAAGCGTGAGAATCAGGGTGCCCGCGGCGCGTTCGACGCCGAGGTTCGCGCCCTCGGTCTGGCGCCCAAGCACGAGATCACCACCGAGCACGCCGAACCGCCGGCGGACGTCGCCGAGCTGCTCGGCGTGCCGACCGGCGAGGCGAACTGCCTTGTCCGTCGCCGACGTCTCCTCGCAAGCGACATTCCTGTCCGGCTCAACGAGAGTTGGTTCCCCCTCGACATCGCCGAGGGCACCGTCCTGGAGGAAGACGGCCCGGTGATCGTCGGCGGCGTCAAGAGCGCGCTCGTCGAACTCGGCTACCCGCAGACCTCGGCGCGCGAGCGGATCATCCCGAGCCGTCTGCCCACCGATGCCGAGGCGCGGGCGTTGGAGATCAGTCCCGAGCGGACGGTCATCCAGATCATGCACGTCGGCATGACCGCCGAGGGACGGGCCGTCGAGGTAACCGTCACCGTGGCGCCCGCCCACTACCTGACGGCCCAGTACGAGTTCCCGCTCGCCTGACAATCAGAGAGATCACACCCGATGATCACGCGCCTAGTGGAAGACCACGCCCAGACCCTTGCCGGCAAGGGTGAGCTACCCGCGTTCGTCTACGATCTCGCGGCGCTGCGTGAGCATGCGGCCGAGGTCAAGGCCGCGCTCTCGGCGCCCGGTGCGCCGGAGATCTTCTACGCCGCAAAGGCCAACCCCGACGCGCCGATCCTGCAAGCGCTCGCCCCGTACATGGACGGCATCGAGGTCGCGTCTGGCGGCGAGCTGGCGCACGTCCGGGAGGCGCTGCCGGAGGCGCGCCTGGCGTTCGGTGGCCCCGGCAAGACCGATGACGAACTCCGCCAGGCGCTCGCCCTCGACGTCGAGCGCATCCACGTCGAAAGCCCGTACGAGCTATCGCGCCTCGCCGACATCGCCCAGACGGCCGGACGCGAGGTCGATGTCCTGCTACGGGTCAACCTCGCCGGCGACCGCAGCGGCGTAGCGCTTGCCATGAGCGGCCCTTTCGGCATGGACCCCGAGCTAATCGAGTCCTGCACCGACATCCTGACGGCCTCGCCGCAAGTGCGCCTACGCGGCATTCACGCGCACCTGGCGTCCGGGCTGGACGCATCCGCCATGGTTGCCCAGTCCGCCGAGATCCTCGCGTGGGGCCGCGCCTGGCTCGACAGGATCGGCCACACCGGACCGCGTGAGTTCAACCTCGGCGGCGGCATGGGCGTCAGCTACTCGACGCCCGAGACCCGATTCGACTGGAAGCGGTACGGTGCCGACGTCGCCGCGCTCGCCGGGCCGGGCGAAACGCTGCGCATCGAACCGGGCCGCTCCATCAGCGTCTACGCCGGGTGGTACGTCACCGAGGTACTGGACGTGAAGAAGGCACACGGCCAGTGGTACGCCGTCCTACGCGGCGGCACCATGCACATCCGCACACCGGTCACCAAGCAACACAACCACCCGTTCACCGTCCTCGCCGGCAACGGCGACGGCCCTGCCGTCGCTGGCGAACCCGTAACCCTTGTCGGCCAACTCTGCACACCAAAGGATGTCTTCGCCCGCGAGGTCCCCACGAACCGCATCGCAGTCGGCGATCTAGTCGCCTTCTCCATGTCCGGTGCCTACGCCTGGAACATCTCCCACCACGACTTTCTAATGCATCCGAAGCCGACGTTCCATTACCTTGGTATGTAGTTCATCTGGATGGTTCGGGGCCTTGGGCGCATATGCCCAAGGCCCCTTTGTCGCTGCCGTAAGATACTCAACATCCAAAGTCAAGGGGCCTTCCTGATGGTTCCGAAGCGTTGCAGCGAAAGGCGTGCGTGTGCTTCTTTAGTCCGTCAGAACAACTAGACAGGCGAATCGGCAAAGCTACTCCCAAACGGGCGTGTACCATACCCGTATGGACAAGAACCCAAGGGGTATCCTGTACTTCGCGTTGGCGTTGATCGTTATCGGATTTGGATCCTTAAGCGCAGTAACCATAGCCACCTTCTATGGCGCCATAACTCGATATCTATCTCTCGCGTCCGGGAAGATAATAATCGCGATAACTGGGTCTGCGGTCGGACTCTTGGGTATTGTTGTAATGTCGAACAGGGCGGCCAGAGTCAGAAAATTTGGCCAGTTGAAAACGATCTCTTGGCGATGGGTGGTTGCAGGAGTATTCATTGCTGCCCTCTCAGCCTGGCTAGTGACTTCGTGGCTCCTGTCAATCGCAGGTGATGATCCCGGGCGAAAGCTAGATGCTATTAAGACCGGGCTCACCGTTGGGGCAGGTGCTGGCGGAATTATTGCTCTTCTCATTGCGACGCGCAGACAGTGGCTTCAAGAACGTACTCATATCCACGAGCGTGAGATCGCACAGTTAACGCAGTACGACGCCACGGAACGTCGCGTAACGGAACTTTATGCTAGTGCGGCAGGTCAACTTGGAAACGAAAAGGCCGCAGTGCGCCTAGCGGGTCTTTATGCACTTGAGCGACTTGCTCAAAATCATGAAGAATACCGTCAAACTATCGTTAGCGTCCTTTGCGCCTATCTGCGTATGAGGTTTCCCGAGAGCGCGCCAGCGGCGAACCCAAACTCATGGGAGGAGGAGGAGCAGGTTCGGCTAACCGCACAGGATATTCTCACGCGCCATCTGCGTTATGATCAGGATGAAGCTTCCCCTGATTTCTGGCCCGAAATATCCATTTTTCTGAACGGTGCGCATCTAATCGACTTCCGACTCGATGGCGCAAAGATTGCCACCGCAAGCTTCGTAAACGCTACCTTCAAGGGCGAGTGCCGATTCTCGGGCACTGTTTTCGCTGGTCCTGTCACATTTCGTGGGGCTGCCTTCTCGGGTGTGACATCTTTTTCGAAGTGCCGGTTTGAATCGACTGCAAGCTTTGGTGAATCCAGATTTCAAGACGTAGCAGCCTTTCGAGACGTTACTTTCATGGAGCGGGCCACTTTCACTGGAGCCTCATTCGCGCGAAGCGTCACGTTCTCCAGTAGCGATTTCAAGAAGCTTGCAAAATTCACCTCGGCGACATTTGCGAACTCGGCTCGCTTTAGTGGAAGTGTCTTCTATGGCATCACTGACTTCGAAGATGCCTCTTTCGAAGCAGAGGCCATCTTTAGCGCTGCAGAGTTCTATGGGGTGGCCAACTTCCTGGAGTGCATATTTCTGGCAGGGGCGAAGTTCCGTGGGGCTACGTTCCATGGTCGTACCGTATTTACGAGAGCTCAGTTCGGCGGTCGAGCCACGTATGAAGGCTGCACCTTCGTGGGCATAGCGCTCTTCGGGGGCGGCATCTTTGAGGGGCAAGCGAGTTTTCGAGCAAGCAAGTTCCTTGCAGTGGCAGCTTTTGGCGGTGTCCAATTTATGGTTGCCGCACGCTATGAAAATGCCTACTTTGACGAGGCCAATTTTGCCGGGGCGACGTTTTCTGCGCGAGCAGGATTCGGCAATGCGACATTCATTGGCAAAGGGAACTTTCGAAGTGTGAATTTCTTGGGCCTGATAAAGTTCAGTGGAAATGCACAAGCTGCGGACGTAGATTTCACGGATGCCTCCAGTTCGGGGGTACGCATTGGCGACTGCATCCTGCCATCCGGCTGGCAAATTGCAGAGAACGGCGTCCATCGCAGCTTTGTGCATGTGAGCTCGATGCAGCCCTAAGTCCGTGCGTGTGGAGCCTAGTAGCGCGAAGGCGAGCGTGGTTACGGGACAGTCGCGGAACAGAACTGCGTGAAACATCCACGCTTCTAACTATTTTTGCAGCTCAGAGGGCCCCTAGCGTGGTTAACGTGGTCTCTCTGTAAATCCGTCGGCTTAGCCTACCCAGGTTCGAATCCTGGACCCGCCACACCAGCAGAAACAGCCTCTGACCAGCACAAACACGGTCAGGGGCTGTTCTCGTTGCACCCTCCCCCCCCTGATCGCCAAGCGCTTGGTACGGCCTTCTGCACCGAATACGTGCCGAAGCCCTTTGCTCTAGCCGCCCCTTGATCCAACGCAGGGCGGCATCCCTGGCCTGCTGGGCACTCGGGCTGGGGCCGGTGCTCCGGTGGGTGCTTGGTCGGGCGCTGTGGAACAGGGGTGGACGGGTGGCGCCCGCCTTGCTTTGGTGTGGCAGGGCTCGTTGGCGCAGTGGGTTGCCCCTATTCCTGGCGTTCGCGGGGGCCGGGGATCAGGGACGCGTAGACGATGACGTTGTCCTCGTAGTGTCCTCGCTTGCGGTCGAAGTTGCCGCCGCAGGTGACCACACGCAGTTCCGGTTTCCCTTCGTCCCCGTAGACGCTCTCGGTCGGGAACTTGTCCTTGGGGACACGCTTGACGCCGTCGACGTGGAAGGCCGCTGTCGTGCCGTCCTTGCGGACGACCTCGATCAGGCGTCCCTGGCGCAGCGCGCCCAGTTTGTAGAAGACACCCGGCTCCTTCTTGGAGTCGACATGGCCGACCAGGACGCTGCGGCCGTTCTCGCCCGGCGTTGGCCCGGACCTGTACCAGCCGACCTGGTCGACGCGGCTCAGCGGTGGTACCCCGAGCGTCCCGTCCCGCTGGACGTCAACCGGGACGACCGGTGCGTCGACCTTGATGGACGGAATCTTGATCTGTTGCGGGATGGACGCGGGAAGCGCCTGCACCTGGTTCGGTGCCGAGTCCTTGGGCATCTCCGCGACCGACTGGGGTGGTTGCGGTGGTGCGTCTGGGGCGTTCAGCCGAAACCCGACGACACATAGGGCGACGCCCGCCAAGGTGATCACGCCGGCCAGCCAGTACTGCAGACGGACCGATAGGCCGCGTCGTTTAGCTTCACTCATGGGCTAGCCCAGATTCATTGCGCTGCAGAGGACCCGCCGCCCAGCGCGATGCGGCGATCAGTCCGCTCCCGGCCCCCGTCGGCCCGGGCACCGTGCCGATGCACGTTCTCATCTCCATCTCTCCCTCAAAGTAATAACCCCCCTGAGTCGATAGCGCCACAATTCTCGTGTTCATGCTCATTGACGAAAGGTCGAAATTTGTTCATCTCGAATTCGGCATGTTATTGCTCAGGCCGGCGGTCGGAAGGGGACGGCGGTCGGTCGCCACCCTGGGTGGGGCGACCGACCGCCGAACAGTTCGCTCCGCAGCTCAGGCGACGTTCTTCACCTGGCGGCGTCGCGCGGAGATCGCGGCGCCCGCGCCGAGGGCGAGCACGCCGATGCCGACACCGCCCAGTGCCGAGTTCGCCGCCACGGAAGTGCCGCCGCCGCCGGCGGAGACTCCGCCAGCGGGCTTGATCCGCTTCAGGTACTTCGCGAAGACCCAGCCATGGCGCTGGGACACCGGCACACCTCCGTGCAGTTCGACCCAGCCGCCGTGGCTCGCCTTGCAGTCCGCGTCGACGCGCGTGCGGAACTTGAGTGCCGGGGGGATCACCTTGCCTCGCGGCGTCTCGTGAACCCTGAGCCCGTGCCGCGCGGTGACCTCGTAACGGCAGATGTCGCCGGCGGCGGGCGGCCCTTCTGGCGATGTGGCGGTGATCGCCGCCTGGGCGGCGGCAGCGCCGCCCAGCATGGTCAGGCCGCCCGCCGCCCCGGCCACCGCGACCGCCAATCCGGTACGCGCACTTCTCCTCATCCGTTCTCCTTCGAACAAGTGATCTCTCCGCGTTTGCCGGACGTGTCCGGCATCGCTTTTCTTGATCACGCTGCCCTGATAGGACACGGCACATGCAACTCTGGTTGCAAATAATGGGAATAGTGATCGGCGGGCATTGCGAAACGTCCGGCAAGGATGTTCTCGGATCTGTAAAGCGGATCACGTGGGGCAACGGCTGCGTCTTTAGTGCTCCAATTGAACTGAGAATGTCTACTATGTGGTTTTTTGGGCAGCTTCTAAGGTCGTGTCTTGATTGGTGATGAATTGTTGGGCCAGGCGCGCTGAGCCTTGATGAACGGCCGGTGCCGGACGAGTTGTGGGAGTTGTTCCAGCCGGTGGTCCCGTCCGCGCCGTCGTGGCAGACGGTGCACCAAGGGTTCGCCGAGTCGAGTGCGGCGCGGGTGCGGGCCAAGTTGCACCGGGTCCTGGTGGACGAGTTCGGCGTGGCCGGTGAGCTGGACTGGTCGTGGTGCGCGATCGACTCGGTCAGCGTCCGCTCCAGCAAAGGGGGACTGACAGGCCCGAAGCGTGTCGACTGCGGCAAGCCCGGGTCGGAGATCCACGTGCTCACCGACCGTGCCGGTTTGCCTATCTTCGTCGGAGTCTCAGCGGCCAACACCCACGACATGCTCGGTCGGCACCGGTAGGTGGTCGAGTGCACGGTGTTGTGGATGAACCGCTGTCGTCGGCTGCACCGCCGCTATGAGCGCAAGGCCGAGCACCTCTTGGCCTTCGTCGGCATCGCGGCGCTGTTCAGGGGACTTGTAGGGGCGGGCTTGGACGACTCTGAACTTGCTAGGGGCAGAAGTTCACCGGTGGGCAGGCTTGCCGTAGAGGGAGACCCTGTCGTCGCGTTCGAAGTTGTGTCGGCGATTGAGGAACATCGTGCTCTGAGGCGCTTCGTGGGCAATGCTGACTGCCCAGTCGTAATAGGTCCAGCTCATTGAATAGCCAGAGAGCCGGAAGTTGGCCCGGTACCGCGCGCTTTGGCCAGGAGAGAGGGTTCCCAGGTGGAGCATCCGTCTGGTCACAGGGTAGGAGGCCCAAACCGGACTGCGCTCAATTCGTATCGCGCCGCTCGGTTCGCGTTTCAGGCTGAGCCAGTCCACTCCAGAGAGATTGCTGTGGGTGTGGAGTTCTTCGGACGGGACGTACCCATCGGCCTCTTCCATCCAGACCTCGTGCACAAGTACTTCCCCGCTGCCGTCACTGTCGGGAAGCGGGAATGCCTTGGGGAGTCGGCCGCGTACGGTCGCCTCAGCGCGCCTCTGCCCCGTGCGGTCCAGACGATGCGAACCCGTTGGATGACCAACACGACACCGATCATGCCACCCGGTAGAAGCCAAGTATGTCCAGGCGGGGGCAGGTCGGCGGGGAGTTCAGTGGGAGTCGGAGGCGACTGGTCATCCTCTTGCTGGCGAGTAGAGGGGCGGGATCAGTCGGAGCCTGGGCGGGGCTTGCGCAAGCGTTGAGGTTCGGTGTGGCTAGAGGGTGCTGGCGAGGATCAAAGCGCCGATGGTGATGAAGACGGCAGGGACCAGCCAGTGGCCGTAGCGGTCGATCAGGGCGATCAGTTTTTTGTGGGAGGCGAGGCGGGAGGCCGTCCAGCACCATAGGGCCACGCCCAGGGCGAAGACGGTGATGGTTATGAGGGTGGAGGCGGGGCCGATGGTGCGGAAGACCGGGGTGTAGACCGCGATGTTGTCGGCGCCGTTGGCGATTGTCAGGGCGGCGATGGAGATTGGGCCGGAGGCCATTGGGGGTGCGGCGTCCGAAGGGGAGCGGAAGGCCGTGATCAGGGCTCGGATGCCCAGGGCTATGGGGATCAGGCCGAGGAGGTTGACATGCTCGTCGGGGACGATCGTCAGGCCGAGTGCGGCTGTTACCGAGATGACGATGAGGGCAGCGATGCCTATGTACTGGCCTGCCCAGATGTGCCATGGACGGCCGGTCGCGTGGGCGGCCGGGAAGAGGATCGTCAGGACGATCAGGTCGTCCACGTTCGTGCCGGCGAACATGCCGCAGGCGCTGAGGATGGTGCCCGTGATCCCGTTCACGGCGGGAATCTAGTTGGTCGACGGAAGGCCGGGGGCGGGGCCCCGGCCTTCCAGGGGTCAGCCCTTGCGGGCGGGAAGGATCCGCTTCACGGCGAGGCCGGCGGAGACCAGGGTGAACAGGGCCAGGCCGATCCAGAGGGCCTGCACGCCGAGCCACGGGGAGGCCGCGGTGGCCCCGCCGAAACCCGCGGCCACGCCGCCGATGGGGGGTGTGTTGTACATCTACCATTTCCTTTCTTTGCGCCAGGCGGCCTGCCAGAAGGCACGGGCCTGGACGATCTGGAGGAAGACGTCGAAGATCATTTCGACGACGATGGTGCCGGCGAGGGCCATCTGGACCTTGCCGCGCTGCCGGACGGTGACCACGCGCTCCACCATGAAGATCACGGTGACGCCGGCCCAGATCGGGCTGATCTGGATGCCGCCCAGCCAGATCGCCGAGTAGGCGAGCGAGGAGAGGTAGGCGGTGATCACCAGGATGCCGATCAGGGAGAGGAGTTGGCGTCCCCAGTACGGGCGGGTGATGGGCGTCCAGCCGTAGTCGAGGAGGTTCTCCAGGGCGCCGCGCTTCCAGCGGAGGCGCTGCTGGGCCAGTTCGCGCCAGGTGGGCATGACCTCGGTGGTGAGGGTGCATTCCGGCGGGCACAGGATGCGGAAGCCCAGGTGGAGGATCGCCAGGGTCAGCTCGTTGTCCTCGGTCAGGACCCGGACGTCGTACACGTGGGGCAGGCCGGGGAGGCGTTCGGAGCGGCGGGCCGCGACGACTTCCTGGAGGGTCGTGGCGCGGAAGATGGTCGCGGTGCCGGTCAGGACGAGGGCCTTGCCCTGGAGGCGCCGGACGTCGCGCGCGTAGCGGGCGTACTCGTTGCGCTGGAACATGCCGACCGCGCCGCCGCCGGGCTTGCCGGTGAACGTGCCGCCGACGGCGGCGTAGCGGCCGTCGGCCAGGTAGTCGATGCCGTGCCGGATGAAGCCGGGGTCGAGGGCCGAGTCGGCGTCCATGACCATGATGGCGTCTTCCGGGCCGAAGATCGGGAGCAGCTGGTCCAGGACCTGGTTCAGCGCGCCGGCCTTCTTGTGCTTGTTGCCGCGCGTGCCGACGATCTCGACGCCGCAGAGTTGCGCGAACGCGGCGGTGGCGTCGGTGCAGTTGTCGGCGATCACGATGATGTGGTCCGGCGGGCGTTCCTGGCGGCGCAGCGACGCGATCGTCTCGGTGATCTGCTTGGCCTCGTTGTGCGCCGGGATCAGCACTGTCACGCGCATCGCCGCTGCGGGGATGCGCGGTAGGTCGCGTTTGCCGTCCTTGCCGGTGGGGGTCGAGCGGGGCTTACGGGGTTGCTGGACGGGCGGTGCCGGTGG
>NZ_VCKZ01000200.1 GCF_005889745.1 Actinomadura geliboluensis | reverse complement strand
GGGTTGTTTTGTCAGACCCTCGCGTAATGATTTCTGTTATGAGCAGAGACACCCATCCGGGGGTGCAGTGCCCGCACTGCCAATCGCATCTCGCGCTCGTCCCCGTGCTTGGAAAACCCGTGCCCGGAAACTCCGCAACCGCACCCGCCACGATCCCCGCCGCCGTCCCCGCCCTGCCGATCGTCGCGAAGGAGGAATGGCAGCCGCCGCCCGTCGCCGAGGTGCTCGCCGTTTACGCCGGACGCGCCAAGGACACCAGGACCGCGACGCGCGGCGCCGCCAAGGTGAGGGAAAGCCTCAACCGCGCGAAGGCCGCCGCCGCGCAGCGCCGGGCCGCGCAGAGAACGGCCCGGCACACCCCCAAAAGCGCCTGATCACATCTCGGCCGCAAACGCCGGGAAGGGACGGCACCGTGATCGGCACCGTCCCTTCCGGGAACGGGTCAGCGCGGGTGGGAGTCGGTCCATTCCGCGGTGACCGTGACGGTGGAGTCCACCGTCCGCCCCGCCGGGATCCGCGTTCCCGCCGCGGGCTCCAGCACGATGTTCTGGCTGGCCAGTGCGGTACCGGTGGCCAGATCAATGATCATTTGACGGCGGATCACACCGCGGTCCGTCCGCTCGTCCACCGCGATGGCGTTTCCCGTCCGCCCCTCCGGGTCGGTGGCCTTCCCGACCGACTTCACCGCGGGGAGCGCGGCCAGCATCCGGAACCCGGCCGCCCGCACCTCCGGCTTCACCGGCATGTCCATCACCAGGCCGCGCGCCACCTCGTAGAGCCACTGGTCCGCCGGCATCCGCTCGTTCGACTCGGTGCCGTGGCCCTTGTACCAGCGCATCAGCTCGGCCTTGAGCCGTGCCGGGTCGGACGGCAGCGACCGCAGGTCCTTCATGGTCACGTTCCGCCCCAGCCAGAACACCTTGTCGCCGTCGACGAGCGGCGCGCTCTGCACCTCGGCGCGGCCGGGCGCGCCCTTCGCCGTGAACGCCTTCAGGCGGCCCTGGCCGGGCTTGGCGTTCGGGGCGGGCGGAACCTCGATCCGGAACGCCGACGGCGACCCGGCGCGCTGCCACGCCGCCACGTCCGCGGGGGTGGCGGGCTTGGCGCCGAGGTTCTGCTGGAGCGTCCACGACCGGACGCCCGGCTTGCTCGGCGTCCACGTCTCCGCCTTGTCCCGGACGACGACGCCGTAGCGGTCCGCGCCCGTCCCGACCAGGTACAGGTGGGACGAGACCGTCACCTGGTGCCAGTACGCCCCGGTCGTCTCGTGCTGCCCGCCGGCCTTCTCCGCCGCCGCGAGCAGCACGGTCTTCGCGTCGAGCGCCGGGACCGCCGCGGTCCCGTTCCCGCCGGGCCCGGGGGCGACTCCGCCGGCCGGGTCGCCGCCGGTCGTGACGACGGCCGCCGCGACGATCGCCCCCGCGGCCACCGCCCCGGCCAGGCTCAGCCCCCACGCGGGGCGCACCCGCCGCCGCTCCGGCGCGACCCGCGCGTCGGCCGCGGCCGCGCCGGGGTCCGCCGCCATCGCGCGGGTCAGCTCCGCGCGCCGGACGTCGTCGCCGACCGCCAGGTCCGGGTCCAGCTCGGCGGGCCTGGCCTGCCGCAGGGTGTGAAGAACGTCCCTCATGTCATCTCCTCGCTGATGATCCCCACCTGCGGCCGCGTGCCGCCCCGTGCCGGGCTGCCCCCGGCCGTGTCCTGCTCCGCCGCGCGGAGCAGCCGGCGCCGCGCCCGGTGCAGCCGCACCCGCAGCGCGGCGGGCGAGCAGCGGACGACCTTGGCCGCCTCGCGCGGTGTCAGCCCCTGCCAGGCGACGAGGATCAGGACCTCGCGGTCGGCCTCCGGCAGCGCCGCCATCGCGCGCAGCACGGCGAGCCGCTCCGCGACGTCCTCGGCGATGTCGCCCGCCGGGCGGGCCGCCCACCGGCCGAGCTCCGCCGTGAACGCCTCGCGCCGCACCTGCGCCCGGTGGCCGTCGCGGAGCACGTTCCGCGCGACGCCGAGCAGCCACGGCAGGGCCGGGTCGGGGACGTCGGCGAGCCGCCGCCACGCGACCGCGAACGTCTCGCTCACCACCTCGTCCGCCGCCTGCCGCCCGGCGCGCGCGGCGGCGTACGCCCACACGTTCTGTCGGCACGCGTCGTAGATCGCGGTGAAGCGCCGCTCATCGGGGGTCATGCCGGTCACCGCCCGTCCCTCCGCCGCTGTCTTCTGGCACCGCTGCTCCGTCCGTCCAGGTGTTCATGTCACGAGGTAGTGGCCGGACGGACCGCCTTGTTACAGCGGATCGGGGAGAGTCAGAGCGAATCGAGGAAACGGGCGATCAGCGGAGCGATCTCGGCCAGCCGATCCTCCAGCGCGAAGTGGCCGGTGTCGAACACGTGCAGGTCGGCGTCCGGCAGGTCGCGCAGGTAGGCGCGGGCTCCGGGCTCGGGGAAGAACATGTCGTCGCGCCCCCACACGATGAGGGCGGGCGGGGTGTGCTCGCGCAGCCACGCCTGCCAGGCCGGGTACCGCTCGACGTTCGAGTGGTAGTCGAAGGCGAGGTCGATCTGCGGCCTGGTCCGTCCTGGCAGGTCGAGGAAGTGCTGGTCGAGGGTCCAGCCGTCGGGGGCGATGAGCTCGGGGTCGGACGTCCCGCCCTCGTACTGGCCGCGCGTGGCGGGCAGCGTCAGCAGGTCCAGGACGGCCTTCTCCGCGCCCTCCGTCTCGGGACGCAGCGCGATGAAGTCCCGGGCGCCCGGCGAGAGGCCCTCCTCGTAGGCGTTGCCGTTCTGGACGACGAGGCCCGCGATCCACTCCGGGTGCCGCAGCGCGAGCCGGAAGCCGACGGGCGCGCCGAAGTCGAACATGTACAGGGCGAAGCGGCGCAGGCCGAGGCGCTCGACGAAGCCCTCCATCACGTCGGCGAGCCCGTCGAAGGTGTAGGCGAACGTCCCGCCGGCGGACGCGGGCGCGGGGACGTCGCTGTGCCCGAACCCCGGATAGTCCGGGGCGATCAGCCGGTAGCGGGTGCCGAGCACGTCGATCAGCCGCCGGAACTGGTGCGACGCGGACGGGAAGCCGTGCAGCAGGAGCAGGACGGGCGCGCCCGAGTCGGCGGGCAGCGACTCGCGGTAGAAGACGCGGATCCCGTCCACGTCGAGGTGGCGGTGCACGGTGTGGGCGAGGGTGGGGACCGTCATTTCACATGCCTCCTAAGGCTGGAGATGCATTAGATGTAGCCGAGCGCGATCTAATGTGTCAACAGCCGGATGTAGCATTAGCCGCATGAGCGACACCGTCCCGCTGACCGGAGAGCCCCTCGCGCTGGACCTGCTCAACACCCGTCCGGCCACCGGAGACCTGATCGCCACCGCCGGCGGCCTGGCCGCCTGGCTGGCCCTCGAAGACGGGCGGGTGCCCGAGCCCGCGGAGGCGCTCACACCGGCGGATGTGGCGGCCGTCCACGCCGTCCGGGAGCACACGGCCGCCGCCATCGAACGCGCCCGGCGCGGCGAGCGGCCGCCCGGCGACGCGCTCGACGGCCTCGCCGAAGCCCAGCGCCGCGCCCCGGCGATCAAACGCCCGGCCTGGGACGGGACGGCCGTCACCGTGGTCCCGGAGCGCCCCGGGCGCTACGGCGCGCGGCTCGCCGCGCACCTGGCCGAGGCCGCGGCGGTCCTGCTCGCCGACCCGGCGATCGGGCGCGTCCGCCAGTGCGAGGCGGCGGGCTGCACCCTGCTCTTCCTGCCCGCGCATCCGCGCCGCCGCTGGTGCTCGGCGGCCCGCTGTGGAAACCGCGAGCGGGTCGCGCGCTACTACGCACGACGCAAGTAGGTTGTGGCTGGTGCATACCGGTCACCCGGGTGCCCTTAATATTTGCTCGACGACAACCAAACCCCCGCCGCCCTGGTTCATCCGGTTGCGCCTCGACCGAAGGAGCTGAGACATGGCCGCGATGCACAGTCGCGGTGCGGAGCGACTCCTCGGCGTGGCCGGCTCCCCGCACCTCCTCCTCGTCGAGGACGACCCCGGCGACGCGTTCCTGTTCGAGGAGCTGCTCACCGAGGCGCAGCCCGGTGTCCGGATCACCGTCGCGACCACGCTGCGGGAGGCGCTCGACGCGCTCCGGCCCGAGATCCAGTGCGTCATCGTCGACCTGTCGCTGCCCGACGCGCGCGGCCTCGACGCCCTCCACCAGGTGCGCACCCACGCGCCCGCCACCGCCGTGCTCGTGCTGACCGGCCTCGCCGACGCCCACGTCGGCGTCGAGGCCGTCGCCGCCGGCGCCCAGGACTACCTCGTCAAGCAGGACGTGGACGGCGCGCTGCTCACCCGCGCCATCAGCTACGCGATCGAGCGCAAGCGCGCCGACGAGTCCGAGCGGCAGCTCGTCGAGGCGCGCGCGCTGAGCCGCGAGAACGCGCGGCTGGAGCGGGGCCTGCTGCCCGTCCCGATCCTCACCGACGGAACGCTGCGCCACCACACCCGCTACCGGCCCGGACGCGACCGCGCCCTGCTCGGCGGCGACTTCTACGACACCGTGCAGACCGACGACGGCGCCGTCCACGTGGTGATCGGCGACGTCAGCGGGCACGGCGCGGACGAGGCGTCCCTCGGGGTACGGCTCCGCATGGCGTGGCGGACGCTCGTCCTCGCCGGGCACACCGGCGCGCGGCTGCTCGACACGCTCGACGCCGTCCTGCAGCACGAGCGATGGGGGGAGGAGATCTTCACCACCGTGTGCATGCTGACGATCGCGCCGGACCGGCGCAGCGCCCGGATGCACCGGGCCGGGCACCCGCGCCCGCTGTTCTTCGGGCCGGGCGGCGTCGAGGTCGTCCCGGACGAGCCCCGCGGCCCCGCCCTCGGGTTGATCCCCGGCGTCGACTGGCCCGCCCTCGACCTGGACCTCGGCGAGTCGTGGGGGATGCTCCTCTACACCGACGGCCTGATCGAGGGGCGGGTCGGCGACGACGAGTACCTCGACCTGTCCGGGCTGGTGGAGCTGGCGAAGACGGCGCACGACGCGGGCCGGCGGGGCGAGGTGCTCATCGACGACCTCATCGCGGAGGCCGAGCGGTTGAACGGCGGTGTCCTGTCCGACGACCTGGCCGTGCTGCTGCTGAGCCGGGGAGACGGCTGATGGCGGACGAGCAGCCCCCCGTCGAGCAGCCCTCCGGCTTCCCCCAAGAGCTGAGGATGAGCGGCCCGGCGGTCGTGATGCCCGCGGGCACTTTGCCCGAGGGGCACGGGATGGGCCGGCTCCGGCTCGTCCGGATCTACCAGATCGGCGCGTTCGTCCTCGCGGTGCTCCTGCTGGCCGCGTTCACGCAGGCCGGGGCGGCCCTGTTCGGGAGCCGCGAGGCGCGGGACGTCCTCATCAACCAGGTCGACCCGGCGACGCTGGAGCAGTTCCGCCTCACCACCGCCGTCACGGGCCAGGACATGGCGATCCGCGACTACGCGCAGGACGGCGGCGCCGAGGAGGTGGCCCGGTACCGCGACGCCGTGCGGCTGGAGGAGCAGGCCGCGGCGCGGATGCGCCGGCTGCTGGCCGGGGTGCCGGAGAGCGGGGACGTCGTCCGCCTCCTGGACAAGGCCACCGCCGACTCCGCGGCGTGGCGCGCCGCCTTCGCGGACCGGATCGCCGCCGGGCCCGGCGGCCAGGGCATCGACCCGGACGCGAGCCGCGAGGCGCGCCGGCTGCTCAACCAGGCGCGCGGCGACATGACCCCGCTGCAGATCGGCCTCACCGAGCTGCACGACCGCGCCGCCGAGAAGGTCCGGTCCCGCGCGAGCGCGGCCCAGTGGTCGACGGTCGCCGCGCTCGTCATGGTCGTCGTGGCGGCGCTGGCGCTCGCCGTGCTGCTGCGCCGCACCGTGCTGATCCCGGTGTCCGGCCTGACCGGACGCGTCCGCGCCGTGGCCCAGGGCGACTTCGAGCACCCGCTGGACGTGCCGGGCCCGGCCGAGATCAACGAGCTGGCCGCGATCATCGACGCGATGCGCGACCGGATCATCCGGCAGTGGCGGATCAGCGAGGAGAAGACCCGGCTGCTCGACGAGCAGACCGCGGAGCTGCGCCGCTCCAACTCCGAGCTGGAGCAGTTCGCCTACGTCGCGAGCCACGACCTGCAGGAGCCGCTGCGCAAGGTCGCGAGCTTCTGCCAGATGATCGAGCGCCGGTACGGGGACCAGCTGGACGACCGCGGCCGGCAGTACATCGAGTTCGCGGTGGACGGCGCCAAGCGCATGCAGGCGCTCATCAACGACCTGCTGAGCTTCTCCCGCGTCGGCCGGATGGCCCGCCCCGAGGAGTCGGTCGACCTCGGCGCGGTCGCCCGGCAGGCCCTGGACAACCTGGCGACGCTCCGCGAGGAGACCGGCGCCGAGGTGGACGTCGCGGAGCTGCCGCACGTGTCCGGCGACCGCACCCAGCTGACCCAGCTGTTCCAGAACCTTCTCGGCAACGCCATCAAGTTCCGGCGCGAGGGCGTGCCGCCCCGGGTGGTCATCGACGCCCGCCGCACCGGCGACGAGTGGGAGTTCCGCTGCGCCGACAACGGCATCGGCGTGGAGCCCCGGTACGCCGACCGGATCTTCCTGATCTTCCAGCGGCTGCATCCGCGGGACGAGTACACCGGCACGGGCATCGGCCTGGCGCTCTGCAAGAAGATCGTCGAGTACCACGGCGGGCGCATCTGGCTCGACGGCGCGGACCGCGGCGGCGAGCCCGGCACCACCTTCCGCTGGACCCTGCCGGCCCACGCGCACCTCACCAACGGCGACGACATCAACGGCGACGACATCAACGGCGACGACACAAACGGAGACGACGCATGAACGAAGGTCCGCGTCCCATCGAGGTCCTACTCGTCGAGGACGACCCCGGTGACGTCCTGCTGACCGTCGAGGCGTTCGAGCACAACAAAGTGAACAACACCCTCAGCGTCGTCAACGACGGCGAGCAGGCGATGGCGTTCCTGCGCCGGGAGGGCGAGTACGCGGACGCGCCCCGCCCCGACCTCGTGCTGCTGGACCTGAACCTGCCGCGCAAGGACGGCCGCGAGGTGCTCGGCGAGATCAAGGCCGACGAGGACCTGCGGAGCATCCCGGTCGTCGTGCTCACCACGTCCGAGGCCGACGAGGACATCCTGCGCAGCTACCACCTGCACGCGAACGCCTACGTCACCAAGCCGGTCGACTTCGACCAGTTCATCTCCGTCGTCCGCCGGATCGACGACTTCTTCGTCACGGTGGTGAAGCTGCCGCGCTGACCCGCGGTGCGTTGACGAGGCCCGGCGCGGCGCCTGGAGGGGCCCGGGTGCCGTGCCGGGCACCGTTATGTAACAGTGGGAGGCATGGTCGGAACGCCGGGTGAGGGAGCCGCGGAGTCCACTGCGGCGGCCCTGGACGACGTGGCCGCCACTCTCATGAACGTCTGGTCCCGGCCCCACAACGCCCCCGACGTGCCCGTTCCGTCCACGCAGCTGCGCGCGCTGCTCGTGCTGGAGCGCGGCCCGGTCAACATCAGCAGCCTGGCGGGCGAGCTGGGCGCGCTGGTGTCCTCGGCGAGCCGGCTGTGCGACCGGCTGGAGGCGTCCGGTCTGCTGGCCCGCGACTCCGGCCGCGACCGCCGGGAGGTGACCGTGCGGCTGAGCGCGGACGGGCGGGCGCTGGTCGGCCGGCTCCGGGAGCGGCGGCAGGCGGAGCTCACCCGGGTGCTGGCCCAGATGCCGGCCTCCGCGCGCGCGGCGCTGCTGTGGGGGCTCACGGAGTTCCACGAGGCGGCCTCCAGGCGGGACGGCGAGGACGGCTCGCTCTCCATGCTCGCCTGACCTGTCCGCTTTATTTGAGTAAGTCGCAACCCTCCGCAACACACCCACTAAATCGCGGCTTATTGCTAATTGCAATGGCGGCTCGCCGTTCTTTTTCGCCATTCTCGGTACGACCGCCTTCGCCACTACTAATATCCCGGCCCATGGCGACCACTAACGCTCCGCGGTACTCCCGTCACGCCGCGCTGCTCGGCGCGGCCGCCGCCGTGCTGCTGCTCGGCGGATGCGGCGGCGCCGCCCAGCACCGCACGGCGTCCGCCGGCGAGCGGAGCGCCGGCCCGAGCGCCGGCACCGGCACGGGCGCCGCCAAGGTCCCCGAGGCCACCACGTTCACCACCGTCCGCGGCGCGCCCGAGGACGCGGCGCCGGCCGCCGGCGCCGACGGCGAGGGCGGCACCGACGGCACCGTCGTCCACCCGACCGGGCCCGCCCCGGTGTTCGACCGGCCCGGCGGGCGCCGCATCGCGACCCTGCCCGCCACCCAGCTGGGCGGCCCCACCTGGGTGCCCGTGGTGGAGACCTCCGGCGAGTGGCGGCGCGTGCTGCTGCCGAGCCGTCCCAACCGGGCGAGCGGCTGGCTCGCCGGCACCGGGCTGCGCACCGCGCGCACGCCCTACACCGTCCGGGTCGAGGTCGCGAAGCGGCAGCTCACGCTGCTGAAGTCGGGGCGCCGCGCGGGCCGGTGGACGGTCGCGGTCGGCGGCGCCAAGACCCCGACGCCGGCCGGCCGGACGTTCATCATGGCCTCGGTCCTGCCGGGGAAGAAGACGCCGAGCCCGCTCGTCCTGCCGCTCGGCACCCACTCGGCGACCCTGGACACCTTCGGCGGCGGGCCCGGCACCGTCGCCCTGCACGGCTGGCCCGACGCCTCCGTGTTCGGCAAGGCCGTCACGCACGGCTGCGTGCGGGTGCCGGCGGACGCGCTGAAGGCGCTGTCCCGCGTGCCGCTCGGCTCGCCGGTGCTCATCACCGCCTGACCAGACCCCGCTCGACCAACCTCAACGAGTACCTTTCCAGAATCGGAGCACACCCATGCGTCACCGCC
This sequence comes from Actinomadura geliboluensis, assembly GCF_005889745.1. Lineage (GTDB taxonomy): Bacteria > Actinomycetota > Actinomycetes > Streptosporangiales > Streptosporangiaceae > Spirillospora > Spirillospora geliboluensis. The sequence continues at coordinate 7,546 of NZ_VCKZ01000200.1, read as the reverse complement.
ATGTCGTCAGCTGCCTCGCCGCCGGCCTGCTCGCCGGCGGGCTCGCGGCCGTCCCGGCGCAGGCCGCCACCGCCCCCGCGGGCGAGGGGTCCGCGTACGGGCTGGCGATCACCGGGCCGATCACGGTCCCGCCGGTGCCGGCCGTCTCGTCCACCACCGAGGAGGTCAACAAGAGACTCCTGCGGGAGAACCACACCGACCTCGCCGACGCGGAGGCCCTGCACGTCAGCGCCTCGCCGTCCCGCGCCCGCTCGACCGTCACGCGGCTCGCCGTCCCGTCCGCGGACCTGCTCGCCAGCGCCGTGTCGGCCAAGTGCGTCGACGGCCGCGGCTCCGCGCACCTCGGCCGCGCCGTCCTCGCGGGCAAGCGGCTGGACGCCTCGCCGCCGCCGAACACCACCATCCCGGTCGACGTGGACGGCGTCGGCCGGACGGCGCTGATCCTCAACAAGCAGCAGCGCACCGCGGACGGCCGGCTCGCCGTCACCGCGATGGAGCTGGCGCTGCCCCGCGACAAGGGCACGCTCCGGGTCGCGTCCGCCACCTGCGGCCGCGGCGCCCCGGCGCGCGCGCCGAAGGAGGCGCCCGCGCCGACGCCCGTCGAGCACGACATCCCGGTCACCGGCTGACGGCGGCCACGACCCGGCCCGGGTGACCGGTCCGGCGGCGCGCGCCGCCGGGCCCGTCACCCGGGCCGCGGGCCGGTCACCCGGCCAGCGACTTCTCGAAATGCACGATCGCGCCGGTGCGGTGCACCCGGTCGGCGATGCGAAGCTCCTCCGTGAACGCCCGCATCAGCCGCAGCCCCCGGCCGTGTTCGGCCAGGGGCGCCGCGTCCGCGGGCTCCCATTCCGTTTCTATGACGCTCCCGTCGCCTTCCCCCGCGTCCGTGCCCCCGTCGATGACTTCCACGACGCATCGCGCGCCGTCCATCCGCGCCCGGACCTCGTACTCCATTCCGGAGGCGGCATGCTGGATGACGTTCGCGCACGCCTCTCCGAGCGCCAGCGCGATATCGGCACGGATCTCGGAACCCACTCCGAGCCCGCGAAGGGAAGCGTCGAGCGTGTGCCGCACCAGCGGAGCGCTCTCGGCGTTCCTCGGCAGGGTCATTTCGAGAACGACCTCCATGCCAACCGCCTCCGTTCCCTCTAGCAGGCAGATTTCCCAGCAGTCACCCCGGGAAACTCCGCCCACCGAAAAAACGCGGTGCCCGCCTATTCCAAGAAACGGCCATGAGCGTCCGAATCCCCGCCCGCCGGGCGGCCGGCGGGCGGGGCGGTCGGCGGCGCGGCCGCGCGTCAGGCGTGGTTGAGCACCAGGCCGGGGAACGGCCAGTTCTCGATCTTCAGAAGCCGGCCGGTGCTGGAGGCGGTCACATAGGCGGTGCGCATGTCGTCGCCGCCCCAGGTGATGTTGGTGATGCCCGGGTCGCCGTCCACGTCGATGTCGACGAAGCGGACCAGGTCGCCCTCCGGGCTGATGATCGAGATGCCCGCGTGCACCATCGACGCGACGCAGACGTTGCCGTGGCCGTCCACGCCGAGCGAGTCGAAGTTGGTGTAGTCGGGCGCGGTGTAGAGGAAGTTGCCGCCGCCGGAGCCGCCGAGCGACCTCCCGCCCTTGATCTCGCCGGGGCCGGTGACGTCCCACCACCAGACCCGCGCCGTGTAGGTCTCGCTGACGTACAGGCGCGTGCCGTCGGGGGAGAGGCCGATGCCGTTCGGGCCCTCCATCCCGGCGGCGATCATCTCGATGGAGGAGCCGTCCGCCTTGGCGTAGAACAGGCGGCCCTTGTCGCCGGTGACTCCGTCGCTCTTGCCGTAGTCGGTGAAGTAGATGCCGCCGTGGGCGTCCACCACGAGGTCGTTGGGCCCGCGGAGGCCGTCGCTGTAGAGGGTCTCGACGGAGCCGTCCGTCAGGTCGACGGCCTGGATGCTCCCGCCCTCGTAGTCGGCGGGGATGCCGCCCGCGAACACGAACCCGCCGACCTCGAACCGGTTGAGGCCGCCGGAGTTGGCGATGTAGACCCGCCCGTCCGGGCCGAGCGCCGACCCGTTCGGGCCGCCGCCGGTCTCCGCCGCGACGGACGTGGTGCCGTCCGGCTTCACGCGGGTCAGCGTGCCCCGGTGCAGCTCGACGACGAGCACGTCCCCGTTCGGCAGGACGGTCGGGCCCTCGGGGAACAGGAGCCCCTCGGCCAGCTTGGTGATCTTCAATTTCTTTCCCTTTCGCGGACGCGGCCGGCCGGCGGCGGCCGCGGTGCCGGACGTGCCGAGGACGGTGCCGGACGTGCCGAGCACGGCCGCCATGCCGAACCCGCCGAGCAGCGACCTGCGGGTGAGTCTCATGCGAGCTCCCGCAGGATGCGGCGGGCGGTGCTCTGGACGTGGACCTCGTCCGGGCCGTCGTAGATGCGGGCCTCGCGGGCGTGCCGGTACATGCGGGACAGCGGCGTGTCGTCGGTGAGCCCGGCGGCGCCGTGCACCTGGACGGCGCGGTCGATGACGTTGTGCAGCATCCGCGCCCCGACCACCTTGATCGCGCCGATCTCGATACGCGCCTGGCTGCCCGCGTCGATCTGCTCGGCGGCCTGGAGGGTGAGCAGGCGCGCTGCCTGGATTTCGGTGTAGGAGTCGAAGACGTGCTGCTGCATCAGCTGCTTCGCCGACAGCGGCTCGCCGAACGCGACGCGGGCGCCGAGGCGGGCGCACATCAGCTCGAACGCGCGCTGGGCCTGGCCGAGCCAGCGCATGCAGTGGAAGATGCGGCCGGGGCCGAGGCGGTCCTGGGCGATGACGAAGCCCTGCCCGCGCGGGCCGAGGAGGTTGTCGGCGGGGACGCGCACGTCGTCGTAGGCGACCTCGTAGTGGCCGCCGTTGATGCCGAGGACGGGCGTCTCCCGGACGATCCGGTACCCCGGCGTGTCCGTCGGCACGATGATCATGCTGAAGGAGCGGTGCGGGGCCGTCCCCTCGGGCTCGGTGCGGCACATGACCGTGGTGTAGGCGGCGTCGGCGGCGCCCGTCGTGAACCACTTGCGGCCGCTGATGACCCAGTGGTCGCCGTCCAGTACGGCCTTCGTCCGGAGCTGCGTCGGGTCGGAGCTGGCGATGTCGGGCTCGGTCATCGCGAAGCTCGGCGAGACCTCGCCCGCGACCATCGGGGCCAGGTAGCGATCGCGCCAGCGGGGGCTCGCGTACTTGTGCAGCATCAGCGAGTCCTGGAGGGTGAACGTGCCGAGGGCGAGCTGCCCCCATTCGCTGCGCCCCTGCACCTCGTTGACGTAGACGTAGTCGAGGAACGGCAGGCCGCCGCCGCCCAGTTCGGTGGGGTGGCCGAGCGCCCACAGGCCCTCGGCCTTCGCCTCCTCCCGCAGCTCGCGGAGCGTCTCGCGGTCGCCGCCGTTCAGGGCGGGTTCGGCCGGTTCGACGCGCTCGGTCATGAAGGCGTGCACGGCGTCCCGGACGCCGCGGACCCGCTCGGGTACGGGGAACAGCATCAGCCCGCCCCGGTCAGGTCGGCCGAGATGTCGCGGTCGCCGTAGCCCTCGGGCGCCGCGACCTCCACGATCGGCTCGGGGCGGTCGTCGAACTCCAGGCGCAGCGCGCGGGACATCGTCGCGTGCATCTCGTACATGCACGTGATGTAGGTGAGCTGGAGGATCTCCTTGTCGGAGAGGTGCTCCTTGAGGATGTCGAAGACCGCGTCGGGCGTCCGGCCGCCGTCCAGGACGAGGCAGTCGGTGTAGGCGAGGACGGCCCGCTCCAGCGGCGAGTAGCAGTCGGCCGTCTGCCAGTGCGGGATGGACTCGATCTTCTCCTCGGCCATGCCGAGCGCCCGCATCTGCTTGCAGTGCTGCGAGAACACGAACTGGCTGCCGCGCGCCCAGCCGGCCCGGCACTGGCCCAGCTCCCGCAGCACGGGGTCGAGGTCGGCGTTGCGGTACAGCGCGAAGCCCCGGACGGCGTGCCGGAACACGTCGGGGGACTGGGCGAACACCGTCCACCAGTCGCCGGGCGAGCCGGTCGCGGTGCCGTGGTCGACGGCCGGGTCGCGGTCGGGCGCGAACAGGTGGTCGTAGAAGAAGAGGATGCGCTCGTCGGTGACTTCGGCGCGGGGGACCTCACGCAGTCGCGGCATGCTTGTCCTTCGAGACGGTGCGGTCGGCGGCGGTCTTGGGCTCGTGGGAGACGTCGGAGTCGTCGAACTCGCGCGTCCAGCAGGCGAATTCGAGGAGGATCCCGTCGGGGTCCTGGAAGTAGAAGGAGCGGACGAACACCCCGTCGTTGACGTCGCGGGAGACGCCCATCGGGCTGTCGTCGTGGTTCAGGATGGGGCTGACCGTGACGCCCTTCTCCTTGAGCCGCGTGCGGTACTCCTCGAACCTCTCCGGCGGGACGTGGAAGGCGACATGGTTCATCGACCCGACCGCGCTGAGCAGTTTGCCCTGCTCGGGGCGGCCGGCGGGCGCGGAGATCCCGGGGACGGCGTCCGGCGCGTCCGGGAACCAGAAGAACGCCACGCAGTCGCCGCCGCCGCAGTCGAAGAAGAAGTGCTGGCCCAGTCCGGCGGGCAGGTCGAGGGTCTTGATGAGCGGCATTCCGAGGACGCCGGAGTAGAAGTCGATGGTGCGTTTCATGTCGGACGACACCAGCGCCAGGTGGTTGATGCCGCCGAGTTCGAACTCGGTGTTCACGTGACCTCCTTGAATCGGGAGCGCAGTTCGCGTTTCAGGACCTTGCCGGCGACGTTGCGGGGCAGTTCGCGGACGAATTCGACGCGGCGCGGCACCTTGTAGCCGCCGAGGTGCTCGCGGGCGAACGCGATGACGTCGTCCGCGCCGATCTCCTCGCGCGCGACGACGGCGGCGCAGACCGACTCGCCCCAGCGCGGGTCGGGGACGCCGAACACGGCCGCGTCCGCGATCGCCGGGTGCCGGTAGAGGACCTGCTCGACCTCGCGGGACGCCACGTTCTCCCCGCCGGTGATGATCATGTCCTTGATCCGGTCGACGATGTAGACCATGCCCTCGGCGTCCCGCCGGACGACGTCGCCGGTGCGGAACCAGCCGTCCCGGAACGCCTCGGCGGTCAGCTCCGGCTCGCGCCAGTAGCCGCGCATCACCTGGTCGCAGCGCACGACCATCTCGCCGGGCTCGCCGTCCGGGACGTCGCGGAAGTCCTCGTCCACGATCCGGACGTCGGCGAGGTCCATGACGCGGCCGGCGGCGGCGAGCAGGTGGGTCTCCCCGGCGGCGGCGCGGCGGTGCTCGGCGATCCCGAAGTGCAGGATGTTGCCGCCGAGCTCGCTCATCCCCATGCCCTGGTAGAAGTCGCAGCCGAGGACGTCCATCCCGCGGCGCAGCACCTCGGCAGGGATCGCGGACGCGCCGTACCCGATGGCCTGCAGCGTGCCGAGGTCGCGGTCCTCGATGCCGGGGTGGGACAGCAGGAAGGCGATCATCGTCGGCGCGAGCCCGGTCTGCGTGATCCGCCATTCGGCGACCCGCCGCAGGAACGTGTCGTTGTCGTAGGACCGGACGATCCCGACCGTCGCGCCGCGCATGTGGTAGACGACGGCCGTGTAGCCGCCGACGTGGCAGAGCGGGAAGCAGAACAGGAACCGCGTCGCGTCCGGGATCTCCCAGTGCGCCACCGAGCCGACCACCCCGGTGACCAGGTTGCGGTGGCTGAGCATGACGCCCTTGGGCCGGCCGGTGGTGCCGCTGGTGTAGACGAGCCAGGCGACGGAGTCCTCGTCGGGGCGCGGCGGCTCGGTCGCGGGCGCCTTCGCGACCAGGTCGCGGTAGTCGTCGTCCAGGTTCAGGACGGTCTTCACGGTCGGCATCGCGTCGCGGAGCCGGTCCATCTCCTCGACGTACTCGCTGCTCACGAGGAGCACCGACGCCTGCGCGTGGGCGACGAGCCCCGCGATCTCGGACGGGTGCAGCCGGTGGTTGAGGAAGGTCAGCGCCATCCCGGCGCCCGGCACGCCGTAGTACAGGTCGAAGTACTCCGGCCGGTTCCCCGACAGCACGGCCACCCGGTCGCCCGGCTCGGCGACCGTGAGCAGGGCGTTCGCGGTGCGCCGCACCCGGTCGCGCAGTTCGGCGTACGTGACCGCCTCGTCCTCGAACAGGATCGCCGGCCGCTCGGGGTGCTTGCGCGCCGCGTACTCGACGATGTCGTTGATCAGCATGCCCGGCCCGCCATCGCGCCTCCCAGAAGTTGACTTGACAGTCATATCAACTTGCTCGATGCTCGGATACTGTTCCTGCGAGCATCGGGTTGTCAAGCCCCGGAGAAAGGAACCACGGTCATGCGGAGCGGCGACGAATCCGGCGGCCAGCCGCTCACCGAGCGCGGCGCCCGGACCAGGGAGCGCCTGCTCACGGCCGCCCGCGAGGTGTTCGAGGAGCACGGCTTCCTGGAGACCCGCGTCGCGCACATCACCCGGCACGCCCGGGTCGCCTACGGGTCCTTCTACACCTACTTCCCGTCGAAGGAGGCCGTTTTCCTGGAGGTCGCCGACCGGCTGTTCGCCGACATGACCGACCACGCGCTCGTCCCGCTGACCGGCCCGTCCCCGGCCGCCCGCATCCGCCGCGCCAACCGCGCCTACTACGAGGCGTACCTGCGCAACGCGAAGATGATGGCGATCATCGAGCAGGTCGCGACGTTCAACGCCGAGTTCCAGGAGCTGCGCCGCAAGCACCGGGCCGCGTCCGCCGAGCGCTCCGCGCGGGCGATCGCGCGCTGGCAGCGCGAGGGGCTCGTCCCGGCCGACCTCGACCCCGAGACCGCCGCCCGCGCCCTCGCCGCGATGGTGGACCACTCGCTGTACCTGTCGCTCGTCCAGGGCAACGACCCCCCGGGCACCGAGCGGCTCCTGGACACCCTGGACACTCTCACCGTCCGAGCCCTCGGCCTGCCGTCCTGACGAAGGAGACCCGTGGAACTCGCCGACCGCTTCATGACCGCCATCACCTCGGGAGACGTCGACGCCCTTCGCGCGATCTACGCGCCGGACGCCCGGATCTGGCACAACGGACCCGGCCCCGGCGGCGGCTCCGAGCAGAGCGTCGACGACAACCTCCGCACGCTGCGCTGGCTGTCGCGCAACCTGGCGGACTTCCGCTACGAGGAGATCCGCCGCGACCCCCTGCCGGACGGCTACGTCCAGCGGCACGTCCTGCGCGGCACCCTCCCGGACGGGACGCCCGTCGAGATGGCCGCGTGCCTGTTCGCGACCGTCGCGGACGGGCGGATCGCGCGCATCGAGGAGTACGCCGACACCCGGGGGAGCGACCCGCTCCGCGACCTCGCCGCCGCCCAGCGCGCGGCCCGCGCATGACCGCCGTGGCGGCCGCGCTCGCGGCCCGCCTGGGCTCGGAGATCACCGGCCTGCGCCGGCTCTCCGGCGGCGCCAGCCGCGAGACCTGGGCGTTCGACGCAGGCGGCCGCGCCCTGATCCTGCGCCGCGACCCGCCCGGCTCGCCCGACCCGACCGCGATGGCCCGCGAGGCGGCGCTGCTGGCCTCCGC
>NZ_VCKZ01000693.1 GCF_005889745.1 Actinomadura geliboluensis | reverse complement strand
TGCGGGCATGGCCGACCGGGCCCAAGTGCGTGACCTGCATGCGCTTCTCCCGGGGGTTCTGCCGTCACGCCCAATTACGGCGGGTCCGCCGCCGTCCGCGTGAGACACATGTAAAAAAAGTGCATCGTGGGCGCAGTTACGTCAAGAGGTAACTTTACAGAGAGCCAAGCCCCACGTTGCACCGTTTTCCACCGGGTCAGGCGTTTCACTTTCGTCCTGCCTGGAAGAGCCCGGGGACATCGCCGCGGAGCGGCCGGTCGCACCCCGGGGACACACAGTCATCACCCCTGGGTACGGGGCCGCGGCGGCCCCGCGGCACCGCGTGGCGGGACCATCGCCGGGTATGGCGGAGAATGTACGGTGGCCCAGCCACCCCGGATCCGCGATTGGTGTGTGTAGTACAGCCGTGCACCTGCTGAACGGTGAGCGTTCCGCTCACGACCTGACCTACAACGACGTCTTCATGGTCCCGCGCCGCTCGGCGGTCGGTTCCCGCCTGGAGGTCGACCTGTCGACCTCCGACGGCAGCGGCACGACGATCCCGCTCGTGGTGGCGAACATGACGGCCGTGTCCGGCCGCCGGATGGCCGAGACCGTCGCCCGGCGCGGCGCGCTCGCCGTGCTCCCGCAGGACATCCCGGCCGACGTCGTCGCCGAGGTGATCGGCTGGGTCAAGGGGCGCGACCTGGTCGTGGACACCCCGATCCGGCTGGACCCGGGCAGCACCGCCGGCGACGCGCTCGCCCTCCTGCACAAGCGGGCGCACAACGCCGTGATCGTGGTCGAGGACGACCGCCCCGTCGGCGTGGTCACCGAGGCCGACTGCCAGGGCGTCGACCGGTTCGCGCAGCTGCGCGACATCATGTCCCGCGACCTGGTGACGCTGCCGGCCGGCGCGGACCCGCGCGAGGCGTTCGACCGGCTGCACGAGCGCGGCCACCGGCTCGCCCCGGTCGTCGACGCCGACGGGCGGCTCACCGGCGTCCTCACCCGCACCGGCGCGCTGCGCGCCACCCTCTACCGGCCCGCCGTGGACGCCGCCGACCGGCTGCGCATCGCCGCGGCGGTCGGCGTGAACGGCGACGTCGCGGGCAAGGCCAAGGCGCTGCTGGAGGCGGGCGCCGACCTGCTGGTCGTCGACACCGCGCACGGGCACCAGGAGAAGATGCTGAGCGCGCTGGCCGCCGTCCGCGGCCTCGACCCGGCCGTCCCGGTGGTGGCGGGCAACGTGGTGACCGCCGAGGGCACCCGCGACCTGATCGAGGCGGGCGCCGACATCGTCAAGGTCGGCGTGGGCCCCGGCGCGATGTGCACGACCCGGATGATGACCGGCGTCGGTCGCCCCCAGTTCTCCGCCGTGCTGGAGTGCGCCGCCGAGGCGCGCCGCCTCGGCCGCCACGTGTGGGCGGACGGCGGCGTCCGGCACCCGCGCGACGTGGCCCTCGCGCTCGCCGCCGGCGCCGCGAACGTGATGGTGGGGTCCTGGTTCGCCGGCACCTACGAGTCGCCCGGCGACCTGCAGCGCACCGCCGACGGCCGGCTCTACAAGGAGAGCTTCGGCATGGCGTCCGCGCGGGCGGTGCGGCTGCGCACCGCCGAGGACTCCCCCTTCGACCGGGCCCGCAAGGCCCTGTTCGAGGAGGGGATCTCCACCTCGCGGATGTTCCTGGACCCGCGCCGCCCCGGCGTGGAGGACCTGATCGACCAGATCGTGGCGGGGCTGCGCAGCTCGTGCACCTACGCGGGCGCGCGCACGCTGGAGGAGTTCCACGAGCGGGCCACGGTCGGGATCCAGAACCCGTCCGGGTTCGCCGAGGGGATGCCGCTGTCCACGAGCTGGTAAAGCATCCGGCGAGTTGATGATCCGCTCCGGGCTCCCCAAAACGGGGTCCGATTCTCTATCCTGATCAACAGCTGCACCAGAGGCAACACCCGCTCGCATTCGGTCGACTCCCACGCAACCTTTGCCCGGTTCCGCGCGTCCATCATGTGAGCCGGGGCTTAAATCACCGTGGGTGGGAATCGGAGCGTACATGGGTCGGTCGTCGAGTCGGCACGCTCGGGACGGGGGCGGGGACGGTCCCTCCGGCGG
>NZ_VCKZ01000692.1 GCF_005889745.1 Actinomadura geliboluensis | reverse complement strand
GGTCATCGCGACCGGCCTGCCCAGCTCGACGGCCATCTCGACGGTGTCGCCGGGCAGCGCCATGCCGCCCTCGCCGCCGAGGTCGATGCCGCCGACCACGTCCGTCGTGCGGAAGTGGAACTGCGGCCGGTACCCGTGGAAGAACGGCCTGGACCGGCCGCCCTCGGCCGCGGTCAGCACCCGGACCCGCGCCCGGAACCGCGTGTGCGGCCGGATCGCGCCCGGCGCGCTGACCACCTGCCCGCGCCGCACCTGGTCGCGCTTGACCCCGCGCAGCAGCATGGCCGTGTTGTCGCCCGCCTCCGCGCGGTCCATGGTCTGCCCGAACGTCTCCAGCCCCGTCGCGACGGTGCCGAACGACTCGCCGAGCCCGACGACCTCGACCGCGTCCCCGAGCCGGACCGAGCCCTGCGCCACGACCCCGGTCACGACCGTGCCGCGCCCGGTGATCGTGAGCACGCTCTCGACCGGCATGAGGAACGGCGCGTCCAGCACCCTGCGCGGGACGGGCACGTACGCGTCGATCGCGTCGAGCAGGTCGCCGATGCGGGCCGTCCAGTACGGGTCGCCCTCCAGCGCCCGCAGCCCGGACACCCGGACGATCGGTATCTCCTCGCCGGGGAACCCGTACTCGGAGAGCAGCTCCCTGACCTCCAGCTCGACGAGGTCGAGCAGCTCGGCGTCGTCCACCATGTCGGCCTTGTTCAGCGCCACCACGATGTGCTCGACGCCGACCTGCCGCGCGAGCACCACGTGCTCCCGCGTCTGCGGCATCGCGCCGTCCTGCGCGGAGACCACGAGCACGGCCCCGTCCACCTGGGCGGCACCGGAGATCATGTTCTTCACGTAGTCGGCGTGACCCGGCATGTCCACATGGGCGTAGTGCCTGGTCGCGGTGGAGTACTGGACGTGCGCGACGTTGATGGTGATGCCGCGGTCGCGCTCCTCCGGGGCTCGGTCGATGCGGTCGAACGGCACCGCCGACGCGAGCCCGCGCTCGGCGAGCACCTTGGTGATCGCCGCGGTCAGCGTCGTCTTGCCGTGGTCGACGTGCCCCATCGTCCCGATGTTCAGGTGCGGCTTGTCGCGCTCGTAGAGCTTCTTCGCCATGGTCTTTCCGTCCTCACGATGCCGAACGTGAGAACCCGCGCGGCGCACGGGCCGCGTTCACTCGGACCACCCCCCTCCGCTGGTTCTCCGGAGGCAGGACGGAGAGGGGTCAGCGTCGGACGCCGTCTGCGGCGACCGCTGCTGCGAAGAAGGCGACCGGCAGCGCGCTCAGCAGGTCGGTGCCTGCGAGCGTCGGAGTGCCGGCCGCGATGAACATGCCCCGCACATTACGGAGCCCGCCGGCGGAAGTCGAAGCATTAAAAAGGAAGCAGCCGGCGCCGCGCTCAGCGGGATGATGACCGCGAGCGTCCGGGCGCCGGCTGCAAGCCTCGCTCTCCGGACATTACGGGCGAATACCATCCACGTCGACCGGTTTTCGGCGCCCGGGGACGTACAGCAGGAGCATGCCCGCCGCCGCGCCGACGAACTGGAAGCCGGCGATCCCCAGCACCAGGCCGACGGGCCCGACCGCGTCCGCCGCGACGGCCGTCAGCGCGGCGCCGAGCGCGGACGCGCCGATCTTCAGGCTGCCCGCCGTCGTGTTGACCTGGCCGAGCCGGTCGGGCGGCGACTCGCGCTGGCGGAGCATCAGCGTCGCCGCGAACACCGGCCCCTCCGCGATCCCCGCCGCGACGAACGCCGCCGTCGCCCACGGCAGCGACGGCGCCACGGCGAGGGCCGCGAGTGACGCCCCGAACGCGACCAGCCCGGCCACCATCACGGGCTCCGCATGCTTCGGCGTCAGCCACCGGCTGGACGCCAGCGACCCGATCAGCGACCCGACCGCCAGCGCGACGAGGAGCCGTCCGCCCGCGCTCGGCGGGGCCCCGATGTGCTCGGCGAGCAGCACCGCCGTCACCGCGACGCCCCCGAAGCCCGTCCAGGCGAGCGTCGTGGCCACCGTCAGCGCCCGCAGGACCCGCCCCTCGACCAGCACGACGAGCCCACCCGTGATCACTGAGAGACCGCCGCTCCTCTCCGCC
>NZ_VCKZ01000199.1 GCF_005889745.1 Actinomadura geliboluensis | reverse complement strand
GCAGGACGGACCGACAGTAGCGGGCGAGGGCCGCGGCCACGGTCTCCACGACGACGCCCACGCCGATGCCGACCCCGCCCGCCCGCGCCAGTTCCTCCGCGAGGATCGCGGCGCGGCCGGGATCGCCGCCCGGCAGCGGCGTCCACCGCTCCCGGATGAGCCCGGCCCGGCCCAGCGCGGCCAGCGCCGCGCGGGGGAACTCGCCGGCCTCCTCCGCCGCCGGGGTCAGCGGCATGATCTCGTCCCGGACGGCGGCGCGCACGCGGTCCCGGAAGGCGTCCACGTGCGGGCCCGTGAGGCCGGCCGCGTAGAGCGGCCCGGTCACCGCCCGGCCCCCGCGGGCTCGGACGAGGACAGCAGCGGGCCGTCGATCTCCCCCGCGAGCAGCTTCCGCCACATCGAGCGGCGGCGCGGCTTGCCGCTGGAGGTCAGCTCGATCGCGGCGGCCCTCACCCGCACGACCCGCACGGACACGTCCGGGCCCACGAGCGGGGCGAGGCACGCGGCGACGCCCTCCGCGGACGGCGCGGCGGTGAGCACGCACACCACGGGATCGTCGTCCAAGTACCCGGCGAGGACCGCGGTCCGCCGCCGGGCCAGCAGGCCCTCCTCGGCGAGGGCCGCCTCCAGCTCCTCCACGTACACGTTGCGGCCCCGCACCTGGAGGCTGTCGCCGATGCGGCCCACGACGTAGAGCTCCCCGCCGGTCATGAAGCCCGCGTCGCCGGTGCGCAGCACGCCGTCCTCGAACCGGGTGGCGGGGTCCTCCTGCGCGCTGGTGTGGCCCAGCGCCACCGACGGGCCGGACACGGTGATCTCGCCGAGGCTCCCGTCCGGGACGGGGCGGCCGGCGTCGTCGACGATCCGCACGGTGAGCCCATCGAGGGGCGTCCCGCAGCCGACGTGCCAGACGCCGGGGCCGGCGGGTGCGCGCCGGGAGACCTCCGCCGAGCCGAGCAGCGGCAGCGGCTCCCCCATCCGGAGGGGTCCGGGGGCGACCGCGACGGCCGGCGCGGCGCGGCCCAGCGGCGCGCAGGTGACGCCGAGCGTCGCCTCGGCCAGCCCGTAGGCGGGGCGCAGCGCCGACGGCCGCAGGCCGCAGGGGGCCAGCAGGTCCAGGAACGCGGCGGCGGTGTCGAGGCGCACCCGCTCGGCGCCGGTGACGACCGCCTCGACCCCGGACAGGTCGAGCCCGGCGAGCCGCTCGGGCCGGACGCGCCGCACGACGTACTCCAGGCCGAAGTTCGGCATCAGCATCACCATGCCGGGCCGGGCGTGGTGCTCGCGGAGCCAGCGCAGCGGGTTCTGGACGAACTGCTCGGGCCGCATCAGCGCGACCGGCTCGCCCCGCACGACCGGGGTGAGCAGCCCGAAGACCAGCCCGAGGTCGTGGTGGAGCGGCAGCCAGGGCACGCCGGTTCCGGCGGACCGGCCGGCCCAGCGCCGCCCGATCATCGCGATGTTGGCCTCCAGGTTGCCCCGGCTCACGCGGACGCCGCGGACCTTGCCGCGCGATCCGGAGGTGAACTGCAGCAGGGCCGTCCCGGCGGGCGGCCATGATCCGGGCGGGGCGTCGGCCGCGGTCGAGGGCGCTAGGACGGCGCGTCCCGGCCCGGCGGCGGCGGTCGCGGTCCCGGCCAGGTCCGGGTCCGCGAGCACCAGGGCCGCGCCGGACTCGGCGATCACGTGGGCGGCGTGCTCGCGCCACCGGCGGGCGCCGCCGAGGGCTGCGGGCGGCGCGAGCGGCGCGGGGGTGCCGCCCGCGACGAGGGTCCCGAAGAACGCGGCGGCGAACCCGGGCCCGGTCCGGCGCAGGATCACCACGGCCTGTCCCGTGGTGAGGCCGCAGTCGCGCAGGTCGCGGGCGGTGGCGCGGACGTGCCCGGCCAGTGCCGCGTAGGAGACGGTCTCCCACGTCCCGTCCTCGGCGAGGAAACGCAGGCCGGTCGACTCCGACGGCGCGTCGAGCCAGTCCAGGAGCCCGGCGGTCACGGCAGGTCCAGGGTGAGCCGCAGGTCGCGGTGCAGTTCCATCCAGACCTCGTGGTACGAATCGCAAAGGACGCCCGTGAGCGCCCTGGCGTCCCCGGCCTCGAAGCGGTCGCGGGCGGCGGTGAGGCGGCTCGCGTACCCGGCGTAGCGGCCTCGGGCGCCGGCCATGTCCGCCGCCACCGTGAGCAGTTCCCGGTGCAGGTCAGCCAATTCCGTTCGGACGTCCGCCTCGGCGGCCTCCTTTCGCTGCCAGCGGGTGCACAGCTCCTTCACGCGGAGGTCGAGGGGGACGAACCGGTCGTGGCAGGCGTGCAGCACCCTGGCGGCGTCGGGGGTGAGGTCGGCGCGCACCTCCGCGGCGTGCCGCGACCGGCCCGGATCGGTGACCCGCCACAGCTCGCGGGCGGTGACGAAGACCGCGGCGCCCGCGGCGGCGAGGTCCCGCACCGCGGGCAGGACGGCGGACTCCGGCCTCCCGGTCATCAGGCTGAGATGCGCCGTCCCGGCCATGCCCTTCACGCACAGCGCGTGCAGCACCTCGAACGCGTCCGTCATGAGCGCGCCCCGGCCGAGGCGGGGACGTCCAGGGCGGGCGCGGCCATCGCCTCGGCGAAGCTCCGCAGGATGCGCGCGGGCATCTCCTCCGCCACCTCGGCCGCGGCCTTCCGCGCGAGTTCCAGTTCCTCCCGGCAGGCGGCGACCGCGACGGCGAGGGCCTCGTCGCGCAGCCGCGGGTCGGCGGCGACCTGGCCGGCGGTGAGGCCGGGCGCGCCGAGCAGGTCGGGCAGGGCCGAGACGCGGCCGTCGAGCAGCGCCCCCAGCGAGGTGTCCAGGCGGGTGCGCAGGCCGCGGACGGCCAGGACGTCCTCGGCGTGGACGAAGACCCGGCCGCAGTGCCGTCCGAACTCGCGGAGCGGGGCGACGGTCGCGGAGGGGGCGTCCGCCAGCAGCGCGCCGGCCCGCAGCGGGTACTCGAACATCGCCGCGAACACGTCGGTGGCCGAGGTGCCCGGGGCCCCGTCCAGGTACCGGGCCCGCAGCACCGTCAGCTCCGCGAGCCAGTCGGAGAACGACCACGACAGCTCGGGCGCGTGCTCGGCGACCAGCGTGCACGCCTGGGCGAGGAGGAAGTCCCCGGCGAGGACGGTGGTGGCCGACGCCCAGTCGACGCCGCGCCCGCCGGGCGGCGCGGGCGCCGCCGGGCCGAGGAAGGCCAGCCCGCCGAGCGACGCCAGCTCGATCGCCGAACCGGTCGGGGCGTGCCCGATGTCGGGGAACCCGCCGGTGCTCATGAGGCCGGCGCACAGCAGCGCCGCCGGGCGCAGGCGGCGGTGGGTGGGGCCGGCCCCGGTGATGAGCATCCGCGCGATGAACGGCCACTCGCCCCGGACCGCCGCGACCGACACCTCGTCGCAGCCCGCGAGGAACGGCCGCAGCACCAGCGACTCGCGCGGGCCCGGGTCGAGGGGCTCGGCGGCGGTCACGCCCGCGATGCCCTCGGGCAGCAGCACGGCGCGGCGGCCCTTGCCGAAGAACGGATGGTCGCTCTCGGCGGTCGCGGCGAGCACCCGCCAGGCGAGGTGGTACCGCCGGGCCGCGTGCCGGGCCGTCTCGAAGTAGCCGACGAACGCGCGGGTGAGCGCCGCGCGGTAGGCGCCCGCGGCCTTCCCGGGGTCGCCGGGGTGCCGGGCGATGGACTCGGCGGCGAGCAGGCCGCTCTGCACCGCGTAGCTGAGCCCCTCGCCGGTGAACGGGTTGACGAGGCCGGCGGCGTCGCCGACCGCCAGGCGGCCGTCCTCGGCCGCGCGCTCGGGGGCGAAGCCGCTGTCGACCGGGCCCCACGACAGCGGGCCGTCCGGGCGGATTCCGGCGAACCGGGGGTCGGCCTCGGCGAGCCCGGCGAGCGCCCCGGCCATCAGGGACCCGGCGTCCGGGCCGCCGCCGGTGACGCCGATGGTGAACCCGCCGCCGGAGCCGGGCAGCACCCAGACGCAGGACGGCTGGGCCTTGGGGTCGTTGCCCGCGGGCGTGACGAGCTGGAGGACGATCCGCCCGCCGGGCGCGGCGCCGGTGAAGCGCTGCGCGCACTGCAGACGGGCCCCTTCTCCGCCGGACGCGTCGTTCGGCGCCGGGCCGGTGGCGAGGACGGCGTGGCGAGCGTTGATCACCGTCCCGTCGGCGAGGACCGCGCGGTGCCCGTCGGCGGTGCGGCGCAGGTCCGCCACCTGTCCGGCCAGCGGCACGGCACCCGCCTCGGTCGCAGCGCGGCGTAGCGACGCCAGCAGCCGGTCGCGGTCGCACACGGCCATCCCGGCGTCGTCGATCACGCGCCGGGTGCGGGCGCCGAACCACAGGTCGAGCTCCCCGGCCGGGCGCGGGAACGCCTCGTCCCAGCCGCCGAGCGCCGTCAGCGCGTGGCGGGCCGGGCCGCTGACGAGCACGTCGTGGACCGTTCCCCCGGACGGGGCGTCCACCAGCAGCGTCCGCAGGCCCCGGCGGGCGAGGGCGGCGGCGGCAGCGGCTCCGGCGGGGCCGCCGCCGGCGACCAGCACATCGACCGGCTCGGTCACAGGCATCTCCAGTGTGTCGGCGACCGTCATCGGTCGGTGAACAGGACGTGGACGGACGCGCCCAAGGCCGGCGGCCCGGCGACGGCGTACAGCAGCCAGGGCGCCAGGGTCTGCGTGTCGACGACGGTGACGAGCGCCGCCAGCACGAACGGCGCGGTGAGCGCCGCGCCGGCCTTGTGGCCTGCGAACAGCAGCAGCACCGGCGCCGCCGTCAGGGCCACGCCCGCCAAGCCCGCCACCAGGCGCGCGGTCGCCTGCCGGTGCGCCTCCTCCTCGCTGAACGAGCTCATGAAGGGCACGGCGTCCGACACGGCGGCCAGCAGGATGCTCCCCGCGACGGCGACCACGGCGAACACCACCACCGCGAGGAGCGTCACCGGCGTCCTCGGCACCAGGACCGTGCGCAGCGCCATCGCCACGCCCACCGGCATCGTGATCAGGCACGGCAGGAAGGCGGCGGTGTCATGGGCGACGCCCGGCGCGACCAGCAGCGCGGGGACGAGCGCGGTGACCAGCACGGCGAGGGCGGGGCCGCGCTCTCCGGCGAGGAGGAGCAGCAGGGCGCCGGCGGCGGTCCCGGCGGCGGCCAGGTAGACGACCACCCGGTCGTGCTGGAGCGGCCGCTCCGCGACGCGGGCGGGCTGGCCGGACCAGTCGTACGCGCCCTTGAGCACCAGCAGCCCCGCGACGGCCACCAGCACGCAGGCGGGCACCGTCAGCGCCGCCGTCCTGGCCTGCACGTCCACGCCCGGCCTCCGCGACCGCAGGTCATTCGCCGATCGTGACGGGCGCGGCCGCGTCGAACCCGAGCTGGCCGTCGTCGCCGGTGACCGCGAGGCTGGCGACGTAGGTGCCCGGCGCGGTGTAGGTGTGGGTGACCTTCGCGCCCGTCGCGAACGTCCCGTCGGCGAACTCCCACAGGTAGCGCTTCACCTCGCCGCCGGCCGAGCCGGACGACCCGGAGGCGTCCAGGACGACCGTGCGGGGGCCGGTCCGCGTCACGGTCGCCTTCGCCACCGGAGGGCTCTTGGGCTTGGCCAGCTCGGTCGTCGTCACGCGGACCTTCGCCGGGCGGTCACCGCCGGTCAGCTCGACCTTCCAGCCGCCCGCCGCGGCGCCGGGCACGTACACGCTGTCGTAGACGGCCCGCTTGGTGCTGTTGCGGCGGTGCCGGGCGCGGGGCGCCTGCGCGCCGTCCGGCGCCAGCACCCGCACCTTGACGTCCCCCTCCGCCCAGGTCGCGCCGAACCCGGCGCCGAGGCCGCCGCCCCGCAGCGTCACCGGGACCTGGACCTTCTGCCCCGGCTGGACGGTGACGTCGGACGCCTGCCGGGTCACGCCCGCGTCGCCCGCCACCCGCGGCGCGGCGGTCGGCCGCAGGAACGCCTCCTTGATGATGCAGGCGGTGTTGGCGTAGCCGGCCCGGGTCGGGTGGAACGAGTCGTTGATGCTCCTGGGCACGATCCCGTTGAGGAACCGCTCCTGGCCCTTGGGCGGGCAGATCTCGTGGCCGTCCGTCGAGTGGTAGAGGTCGACGGGCACGGCCCCGGCGACGGTGGCCGAGGTGACGAGGTAGTTGTCGAGGCGCTGCACCCACTGGTTCATCCACAGCTGGTCGGTGAGCCGGATCATCTGGCAGCGCTTCACCGGGAGCGGGACGGTCGAGGTGCCGTCGGACCCTCCCTCGTCGGGGAAGAACTTGGGGTAGGTCGGCACAAAGATCTTCGCCTGGGGGGAGCGCTCCCGTACCTGCTTGAAGACCGCCTGCAGCAGGTTGGCGTTCTGCGCGGTGCCCTCGTCGAGCTTGGCGAACGCCGCCTGGAGCCCGGGGTCCTGGGATGCCTCGCACGTCCTGATCGCCGAGACCTTGATGCACGCCTGGACGGTGTCGGCGAATCCCATGTCGTTGCCGGAGACCCCGAGCGTCACGTGCGAGACGTCATCGCCGAGCGTGGCGAGCTGGGACGCCTCCCCCGACTTGCCGTTGCGGACGTCGGCGATGGTGGCGCCGCTGCACGCGACGAACGAGAGGTTGCCGCCGAGCACGCCGTCCTTCGCGAGCAGCGGGGCGTACGCCCACGGCGACCGGCTGCAGTCGCCGCTGGCGGAGAGGTAGTCGCCGGCGCCGACGCCGGCCTGGTAGGAGTCGCCCATCGCCACCCAGCGGCCGGGTGCCGCGGCGGGCGCCGCCGGCGCCACCGCCGACGATGCCGCGAAGGCGACGACGCAGGTTCCCGCGATGAAAAGGCCGCGCTGCCGCATGCACATCCCCCAGCCAGGAGAAGAGCCCTCGCATCGGATGTGTGCGAACGCCCCGGACGCAATCGCCATGATCGGAACATTTGACGATCTTGGTGTCAACGGCCGGGCGCGCGCTTGACATTTACTGCCGACCCCCCGGACTTTCCTTGGCGAATTTCGCCAAGCCGGCCCCCATTCGGGGCACATACGGCCGAATTCGGTCAACATTCCCATGTTTAGCGATCTCCGGGTTAGCGTGCGCCTGATGATCGACTCGGGCGCCCGCCCGGCTACGGAACGGTGGTCAGATGGACTCCGCCGCACACACCGCACCGCCTGATCGCGACAGGCCGCCCGCCCCCGTCACCCGCCGCCGGTTCCTCGGCCGGACGGCGATCGCCGGCTCCGTCGCGGTCGCCGCCGGGTCGACCCTGGCCGGGTCCGGGTCCGTCCCGTCCGGGCACGCGGCCGCCGCGAGCACGCCGGGCGCCGGCGCCGCGCCCGCGCCGCCCGCGGCACCGCTCGACCGGCAGCGGGAGATGCTGCTGCAGGCGGCGCGGGCCGGCGCCGTCTACCCGATCGAGTTCCGCGGCTTCGGCGAGTCCGCCCGCGGGACGGCCCGCGTCACCGCGGCCCGCCTGCTGGCCGCCGAGCGGCGGCTCGACCCCGCGCGCCTCGCACGGGCGCGGGCCGGCGCGGACGCGCTGATCGCGCAGGGCCTGTTCGGCGCGCCGCAGGGGCGCCTGCTGGCGGGCATCGGACGGCACGCGGCGCAGGCCGGCGACGCGGCCCAGAAGGACCTCCGGGCGTTCGTGGCGCTCGGCGTCGCGACACTGTCGCCCCACTTCGACCCGGCCGACGACGCCATGGCGGAGATCTGGCTCGGGGGGCTCGGCCGGGAGCACCGGCTCGGCCGGCAGCCGCAGCCCATCGCGCACCGGAACTGACCGGCGCGACCAGGAACCGACGACGGAGGACCATGGAACTCTGCGCCGACGACCACGGCAGGCTGGAACGCGCCAGGCAGCAGATCTACGACGCCCACGGCGACGACCCGAACGTCACCGGGGTCGGCATCGGCTTCCGCCGCCGCGCCGGGGAGTGGACCGGCCGGCCCGCCGTCGTCGTGCTGGTCGGCAAGAAGCGCCGCGAGGCCCTGGTGTCGCGCCGCCGCCTGCTGCCGCGCACCGTCGAGGTCGACGGCACGACCTACGAGGTCGACGTGGAGCAGGCCGGGCCGTTCTCCGCCGGGGTGCAGACAGCCCTCGCGCCGGCGCGGGCGCCGCTCGCGCCGGCGGGGGTGTCCGACCCGATCACGGGCCGGATGCGGCCGCCGCGGCAGGGCGCCAGCATCTCCAACCCCGTCGACGGGACGACGGCCGGCACGCTCGGCCTGTTCGTCATCGACAACACCGACGACACCGTCTGCCTGCTGACCTGCAACCACGTGATCGCGCGCATGGGGCGCGGCAAGGTCGGCGAGCCGATCGTCCAGCCCGGCACCTACGACGGCGGCACGTCGGCGGACGCCATCGCGAAGCTGAAGCGCTGGGCGCCCATCAGCCCGGCGGGCACGCGGGTCGACGGCGCGATCGCGCAGCTGACCGACCAGAGCGCCTACACCCTGGAGGTCGCGAAGGACCTCATGGCGCCCGTCTCCGCCACCCATCCGGTCGTCGGCATGGCCGCGGCCGGCGACTCCTTCGGCGGCAACCTGCTGACCCGGATGGACGCCACGCTGGAGGCCCTCAACGTGCGCCTTCCGCTCGGCCAGCGGGCGGCGGTGTCGGAGGCCGGCCTGCCCTGCGCGGGGCCGGTGCTGGGGCTCGCCGACCCCCAGCCCGGGATGAAGATCGAGAAGGTCGGGCGGACGACCGGCTACAGCTCCAGCGAGATCGTCGCGATCGGCGTGCAGGCGGTCGTCAGCACGCCGATCGGGGACATCCCCTACCAGGACATGATCTACACCGAGTTCCTCATCGCGGCCGGCGACTCCGGGTCGATCGTGTTCGCGGGCGGCAACGGCGACACGCATGTGATGCCCGAATCCCAGTCGGAATGCAAGATACTTCCGGTGCTGAGCGATTACTACCGGCTGCCGCTGGTCGAGGACAATCCGATCGCCGACAAGGTGCGCGACGACTTCTTCATGCAGACCATGACCGGAAGGCTGCTGGTCGAACTCACCTATGTGAACTCCGAGGCGCTCATAGACCGGTTGAAGGACCGGCAGGCGCAATCGTCCGAAGTGGTGTACGCAAAGCAGTACTACGACAAATATCACGACTTCATGGAGGGCGTGCTCAACGACCCGGATTCCGCGGAGGTCGTCACCCAGGAGCACCTCGACGACGCCGAGGTCGTCATCGGCGGCCTCGCGCAGAGCGGTGTCCTGAAACCGCCCGAGGTGCAGCTCGCCGTCCAGCTGTACCGGCAGTCGCTCGAACCCACGCTCGGGATGACCAGGCGGGAGGTCGTGGCGTACATGAGCAATCCCGCCGTCTACAGCCAGGTCTACGAGGCCGTCGAGGCGACCGACGGCATCGAGTTGAACGCGCCCTTCAAGCAGATGCCGCCGGAGCCGACCTCGTGACCGCCGTCCAGAGCCCGGCCCCCGGCACGGAGGCGGACTACCCCGCCCGGGTCCTGGCGCGCGTCGACGAGCTGGCCGCGGGGCTCGGCCCGTCGCTGCGCGGCCCGGTGGCGGCGCTGGCGGCCAACCCGGGCAAGAGCCTGCGCTCGGGCCTGCTCGCGGCCTGCGTGGGCGACGCGCCCGTGGACCCGGCCCGGATGGTCAGGCTGGGCGCGCTGGTGGAGCTCGTCCATCTGGCGTCGCTGATCCACGACGACGTGGTCGACCGGGCGGCGCTGCGGCGCGGGCAGCCGACCGCGCACACGCTCGTCGGCCCCGAACGGGCGTCCCTCGCGGGGCTGGCCGCCTTCGCGCTGGCCGGGACCGAGTCGGCCGAGCTCGGCGCCGGGGTCGACATGCTGGTCAGCCGGACGCTGCGCGAGCTCGCCCACGGCCAGCTGCTGGACATCGAGCGGACCTTCGACACCGCCTATCCGCTCCAGGACTACCTGGAGCTCACCGAGCGCAAGACCGGCGTCCTGTTCCAGATGACCTGCCTGCTGGGCGCCGCCGAGGCCGGCCGCGCCGAATCCGAGGTCGCGGCGCTCGCGCTGTTCGGCCGCGAGTTCGGGATCGCCTTCCAGATGCTGGACGACTGCCTCGACCTCACCCCCGGCGAACTCGACAAGTCCGTCGGCACCGACCACATGCTGGGCCTCTTCGGCGCGCCCACGCTGGCCGCGCTCGCCGCCGACGACTCCGGCGCCCTGGCCGCGCTCCTGCTGTCGCCGGACTTCACCGCCGACGACCTGCCGGCCGTGCGCGCGCTCGTCCAGTCGTCCGGCGGCCTCGACCAGGCGATGGCGCTCGCGCACGAGCACCTCGACCGTGCGCGCGCCGCCCTGGACGGCGTCGGCGAGGACGCCAGGACGGCGATCCTCGCCATCCTGACGAAGGTCGAGGCCCGGCTGTGACGGTCAGGCGCCCAGGTCACGCTCCAGCCGCGCGAAGGCCGCGGCCGGGTTGAGCCGCCGCGCGTTCCCCAGGACGTCCTCGTCGGTCTGGTCCCCCTGGAGGATGTTCACGACCACCCGCTCGCGCTCGGCGCCCCGCCCGAACAGCCCCTCCTCGTCCAGCCGGCCGAGCGCGCGGAAGCACGCCTCGAACCGCCCGTCGACCTCCGCGTAGAAGGCGTCCCGGTCCTGGTCGTCGAGGCGCTGCCAGGGGTCGCCGCGCTCGTTCAGCAGCTCCAGGACGCCCTCGAAGTGCTCCTCGCCCAGCATGTGGTACGGCGAGTCGGCCGGGCTCCACCGCAGCCCGGCGGCCTGCTCCTCCACCGTCCCGCCGAACTCCGCGACATAGCGCTCCGCGACCCGCAGCAGCCCCTCCTCGGTTCCGCACGTGGGCAGGATGTAGGCCGCGAACACATCGGAGTACAGCGCGAAGCTGTAGAAGGTCTCCCCGCGGTTCCGCTCCCGCGCCTGCAGGAACGCGGCCCGCCCCGCCGTCACCAGCCGGTCCGCCAGCTCGTCGAAGGACATCCTGAGATCATCCGAGCCGGGCGCGCAGGAGGCAGAACTCGTTGCCCTCCGGGTCCTGGAGGACGACCCAGCTCTCCTCCCCGGTCTGCCCGACGTCCGCGTGCCGTGCCCCCGCGGCCAGCAGCCGCTCCAGCTCGGCGTCCTGGTCCCGGTCCGTCGCGTTCACGTCGATGTGCAGCCGCAGCTTCCCGGGGGTCGGCGCCTCGCTGCGGCTGAGGACGAGCGTCGGCTGGAGGCCGCCGAACCCCTCCCGCGGACCGATCTCGACGTCGCCGTCCTCCCGGTGGAGCACCACGTACCCGAGGACCTCGCACCAGAACGCGGCGAGCGCCTCGGGGTCCCGGCAGTCGAGCACCAGCTCACTGATCCGACAGGCCATGCCCACTCCCCTTCATCACGGA
Organism: Actinomadura geliboluensis; assembly: GCF_005889745.1. Taxonomy (GTDB): domain Bacteria; phylum Actinomycetota; class Actinomycetes; order Streptosporangiales; family Streptosporangiaceae; genus Spirillospora; species Spirillospora geliboluensis. The sequence goes on along the minus strand of NZ_VCKZ01000199.1, from coordinate 5,050 downwards.
CCGTCCATGAAACAGGAGAATGATCAACACCGCACACTCGGCCCGCGGCGGCTCCCGCCCGGCGGTCACCGCCCGGTGAGGCGGACGACCGGGTACTCGCGCTCGGACTTGCTCTGGTACTTGGCGATGCGCGGCTGCGCCTCGGCGATGCGCCGCCACGCCCGCTCGCGGTCGGCGCCGTCGAGGCGCTGCGGCGTCACCGGGACGGGCTCCCGGCCGGGCAGCTCGATCGTCGCCCGGTCGGGGTTCGCCATCAGGTTGTCGAACCAGTCCGGGTTCCGGCTTCCGCCGCCGGACGCGACGATCAGCCGGGCGTCTCCCTCGTCCGGGAACCACGCCACGGGCGTCTCGCGCGGCTGCCCGCTCCGGGAGCCGATCGTGTTCAGGATCAGCACGTCCATGCCCATGAACGTGCCGCGCCCCTTGCGGACCTTGCGGGCCATGCGCGCGTTCGCGCGGTGCTGCATCCACCGCGACAGCGCCCCCGGCGTCCCGGGCCGGCGCCCGCCGGCCGCCTGATTGCTCTCTGTCATCGGACTACCTCCAGCCCCTCCCTGCCCGGAGAGAGGTCGAGTAAGTGGTGATCTCTATGCCGGTTCACGCTAGGCGCGGCCCGCCGGCCGGCGCTTCTCGATTCCTGACCACTCCTGGAGGTGCGGGGCTTGCCCGTGATCTCGGGGTGGGTCACTCTCCTGATATGAGCGTCGATCTCGCATGAAGGCGGGCGATCCATGGCCAGAGGCGGCTCGCGGCGGTCCGATGAGCAGTCCGGGTACTCGCTGACCTACCAGTGCTCCCCGCCCGGAGGGATCTCCCTCCTCGTACTGGTCCTGGTCGTGGGGGTGCTGTGCGCGCTCGTCACGCCGGCCATGGACGCGGGCGTGCCGACCTTCTGGCTGAACCTCGCCAGTGTCCTCGCCGGCGCCTTCATCTGGTCCGGACCGGCGCGCCGGGTCGTGCTGACGGACGGAGGCCACCTGCTCGTCACCGGGTTCGGGCAGCATGTCGACGTCGAGGCCCGCAGCATCACCTCGGTCAGCGTCTCCAGATGGGCGCGCCTCGGGTTCGGGTCCGCGGTCGTCCACTGGACCGGCGGGGAGTTCCGGATCTGGCGGAGCATGAGGTTCACACCTGAACCGCGGCACTCCCCATGGTCCTTGAAGTACGTCACCGGGCGCGGGGGCAAGGACTTCGGCGACCTGGTGTACCGCCTCCGCCTGTGCAATCCGGCGCTGGCCATCGAGGGCGTGAGGCCGCCGGCCTGGGCCCTGCCGCCGCCGATGCCCCTGCCCCCGCCGATGCCCATGCCTCCGCCGATGCCCCGGCCTCCGCAGGGGTGATCGTCGCGGCGGTGGGAACGCTCGGTGCCATGCGCATCGATCTCACCGGACGGACCGCCTTCGTGAGCGGCTCCACGCAGGGCATCGGCCGTGCCATCGCCGCCGGGCTGGCACGGTCCGGGGCCACCACAGTGATCAACGGCCGTTCCGAGCGAAGCGTCGAGGAGGCACTGCGGGCGCTCCGCGGCGACCTCCCGGACGCCCGGCTGCACGGCGTCGCCGCCGACGTCGCCACCGCCGAGGGCGCGCGGGCGGTCACCGAGGCGCACCCCGGCGTCGACATCCTGGTCAACAACCTCGGCATCTTCGAGGCGCGCCCCACACTGGAGATCGACGACGCGGAGTGGCGGCGGTACTTCGAGGTCAACGTGCTGTCCGGGATCCGCCTCGCCCGCCTCTACCTGCCCGGCATGGTCGACCGGGGCTGGGGCCGGGTGCAGTTCATCGCCAGCGACTCGGCCGTGGCGATCCCGGCGGAGATGGTGCACTACGGCATGTCGAAGACGGCGCTGCTCGCCGTGTCCCGCGGCTACGCGAAGGCCGTCGCCGGGACGGGCGTCACGGTGAACACAGTGCTGGCCGGCCCGACCCACACCGGCGGCGTCGAGGACTTCGTGGCCGACATGGTCGGCGACGAACTGCCGTGGGACGAGCGGCAGCGCCGCTTCATGGCCGAGCACCGCCCGAACTCGCTGCTGCGGCGGCTCATCGAGCCGGAGGAGATCGCGAACATGGTCGTCTACCTCGGCTCCGAGCACGCGTCCGCCACGACGGGCGGCGCGCTCCGGGTGGACGGCGGCTACGTCGACGCGATCCTGCCCTGACGCGCCGCCCGCCGACCTCCGCAAGGGGGCCGCCGTTGCCTGGTCACCGGTTGAGTAGCCAGAAGCGGGTGCTGGGCCCGCCGTCCGCCGTCCCGCAGGCTTGGGGCCGTATCCGAACCCCAGAGTATTGGAGGACGTGGTGGATCGGTTCCCGGAACTCTTCGAGCCGCTCACGCTCGGCAGCTGGAGGCGCCGAACCGGCTGGTGATGGCGCCGATGACGCGCAGCAGGGCGGCCGGCGGGCGGGTGGACGGCCTGACCGCGCGGTACTACGCCCAGCGGGCCTCCGCCGGGCTGATCGTGACCGAGGCGATCCAGGTCAGCGACATCGGGCAGGGCTACATCCAGACGCCCGGGCTGCACACCGCCGAGCAGGTCGCGGCGTGGCGGCGGGTCACCGAGGCCGTGCACGCCGAGGGCGGGACGATCGTCGCGCAGCTCGTGCACTGCGGCCGGATCGGGCATCCGGTCCTGTACCGCGACGGCGCCGTGCCCGTCGCGCCCTCGGCGGTCCCGTCCGGCGAGCAGCTGTTCACCCCGGACGGCATGCTGGACCATCCGACGCCGCGGGAGATGACCGCCGGCGACATCGCCGCCACCGTCGCCGACTTCGCCGCCGCGGCCCGCAACGCCATGGACGCGGGCTTCGACGAGGTGGAGGTGCACGGCGCGAACGGCTTCCTGCTGCACCAGTTCCTCTGCGACGGCACCAACCGGCGCACGGACGGCTACGGCGGCTCCATCCCGGGCCGGATCCGGTTCGCACGCCGCTGGCCTACCTGCACGTCTTCGAGCTGCTCACCCGCGACGTCACCCGGATCGTCCGGGAGGAGTGGCCGGGGCGGCTCGTCCTGTGCCCGCACCCGACCGCCGACTCCTTCCCCGCCACCCCGGAGACGGGGGCGGCGGCGCTGCGCGAGGGCGTGGCCGACGCCGTGGCGCTGGCGCGGCTCCGGGGTCAGTGGAACGAGATGTCCGGCGCGGCGCGGGCGGCGAGGCGGCGGAGCCGCTCCCAGGCCGGCGTGTCCGGCTCGGCCGAGTACAGCAGGATGCTCAGCCCCGGCTCGTCGGGCAGCAGGACGCGCTGGTAGTCGAGTTCCATGACGCCCACCTCCGGATGGTGCAGGACGAAGCTGCCGTCGCCGGCGGACCACTCCTCCACCCCGTGCTCCAGCCACATCTTCTCGAACTCCGGGCTGAGGTCAGAGGCGCAGCCGGAGGCGGCCGGAGGCGATGGCCTCCGCGACGCGGCGCTCGGTCCCGGCGGCGTCCTCGGCGGAGGTGTCGAGGACGTGGGGCTCCAGTTCGCCGAGGTCGGCGAACTGGTCCCACATCGTCAGGATCGGGTGCCGGTCCACCAGCGCGTCCGGCGCGGTCCGCGCCTGGGCGCGGGCGAGCGCGACGTCGCGCGCCGGGCGCAGGACCGCGTAGTGGACGGGCACCCGCGGGTGGAGCCGTGCCTGCTCGCGGAAGTGGCCGAGCATCCACGGGCCGACGACCCCGTCCACGACCGTGGTGAACCCTCCGGCCGCGTAGGTGAACGCGGCGCCGGCGATGACGTCCATGACGGTCTCGTTCTGCGCGCGGGACGCGGGCTCGTAGGGCGGGATCGCTCCGGCGGCGATGTAGTGCCAGAAGTCGTCGGTGTGCAGGTGGACGGCCTTGGGATGGCGGCGGGCGATCCGCGCCGCGACCGTCGACTTGCCGGCGCCCGGCGGGCCGGTCAGGAGGGTGACGCTGCTGGGCATGCGTCAACCCTAGGGCGGAGCGCGATGGGCTCAGGACCCCAGGACGGCGCACAGGGCGTCCAGGGCGGGCTTGTAGGCGGAGGCGAGGGGCGTGCTGTAGCCGATGATGAAGCCCTGCGGGCGGTCGGCCGGGTCGTGCCAGTGGGCGCGGAGGGGCATGAGGGCGAGGTCGCGGGACGCGGCGCGGTCCATGATCTCGTCTTCGTCGGGGCCGCCCGGCGGGAGCAGGACCAGGGCGTGCAGGCCGGCGGCGATGCCCTGGACGCGGACGTGCGGCACGCGGGCGAGCAGCGTCTCCACCAGCAGGTCGCGGCGGCGCCGGTAGCGGAGCCGGGACGCGCGGACGTGCCGGTCGTAGGCGTGGCCGCCGATGAGGTCGGCGAGGACGAGCTGGGCGAGCGACTGCGTGTGCGCGTCGGCGAGGAGCTTCGCCTCGGCGAAGGGCTCGACGAGGTGCGCGGGCAGCACGAGCCAGGCGAGGCGCAGTGCCGGGGCGAGGGTCTTGGACGCGGTGCCGCCGTAGACGACGTGGTCCGGGGCCATGCCCTGGAGGGCGCCGACGGGCTGCCGGTCGTAGCGGAACTCGCCGTCGTAGTCGTCCTCGACGATGAGCGCGCCGGTGTCGCGGGCCCAGGCGGCGAAGGCGCGGCGGCGGTCCGGGTGGAGGGTCGCGCCGGACGGGTACTGGTGCGCCGGGGTGAGGACGGCCGCGCCGGCCCGGTCGAGGCCCTCGGGGCGGGCGCCCTCGCCGTCCACGGGGAGCGGGACGACGCCGAGCCCGGCGCGGCCGACGATGGCGCGGTGGAAGAAGTGGCCCGGTTCCTCCATCGCGATCGCCGAGGTGCCCGCGTCCCGCAGGACGGCGGCGAGGAGGCCGAGGGCCTGGGCGTACCCGGAGGTGATCACGATCCGGGCGGGGTCGGCCCGGACGCCCCGCGTCCGGCCGAGGTAGCCGGCGAGGGCCGCGCGCAGTTCGGGGCGGCCGCGCGGGTCGCCGAGCGCGTGCGCGCCGGGCGGCGCGGACGCTAGGACCCGGCGCGTCGAGCGCAGCCACGCGGCGGTCGGGAACGCGCTCAGGTCGGGGCGGCCCGGCCGAAGGTCGTGCGCGGGTTCGCGGGGCTGACTCTTATACACATCT
>NZ_VCKZ01000691.1 GCF_005889745.1 Actinomadura geliboluensis | reverse complement strand
GGCTGGGGGCGGGTGCTGGCGGAGGCCGGGCCCCACGGCCTGACCGGGCTGGCGGGCAGCTCACCGGTGGTCAACGTGACCGGCTACACGCTGGGCGGGGGGCTCTCCTGGTTCGGCCGCAAGCACGGCTGGGCCGCCGACAGTGTCCGCGCCTTCGACATCGTGGACGCCGACGGGAACCGGGCCCGGGTGACCGGCGCGTCCGACGCCGAGCTGTTCTGGGGGCTGAGAGGCGGCGGAGGCGACTTCGCCCTGGTCACGTCGCTGGAGTTCGATCTGCATCCGGCGCCGCACCTGTACGGCGGGAGGGTGGTCTGGCCGGAGGCGCGCGGCGGAGCGGTGTTCGAGGTCTTCCGGCAGATCACCGACGCGGCGCCGCCCGAGCTGACCGTCTGGTTCAGCCGGTTCGCCTTCCCCGGCGCCCCGCCCATGGTGGCGCTGGACATGACCTACCTGGGGGATCCGGACGAGGGCGCGGCGCTCGTGCGCGGCCTCGACGCGATCGACGGCGTGATCAGCGACAACCGCGGGCCGCTGGCGGTGGCCGACCTGGGCGACGTCGCCGGCGAGCCGACCGCTCCGTCCTCCGGGCTGCCCCGCGCGGAGCTGCTGACGCACCTGGACGAGGGGCTGGTCACCGAGCCGATCGACCCGCTGATCTCCATCCAGATCCGGCATCTGGCCGGCGCGCTGGCCAAGCCCGGCTCCGGCGCGAGCGGAGCGCTGGACGAGCCGTACCTCCTCCAGATGACCGGTGTCGGCCCCGACCCGGACCTGGCGCACGCCACCCGCGCCCGCCTGCGCCGGCTCGTCGAGCGGTTCGGCGGCGCCATCACCGGGCGCAAGCCGTACACGCTGCTGACTCCTGAGGAGAGCGTGGCCGACGCCTTCCCCGAGCCGACCCTCGACCGCCTGCGCGAACTGAAGCGCTCCCGCGACCCGCAGAACGTCTTCCGCGCCAACCATCCCGTCCTCAAGCGGGAGGACCAGCGGTGAGGGCTTGATGGCACCCACGCCGCTGGACCGAGGAAAACATGCCTGCGTCGACATGGCCGTCGACACGCACGCCGGCGATGTTCCAGAAGAGCCACGCCATGACCTCGGCGGCACGGTTGTCGAGGTCGAGGCCCGGTTGGGCACGGCCGCCACAGCGTCCGTTCATCCGACCCGAGGGCGGGCGCTTGGGAGGCTCCGCTCACTCCCGCGGAGATGAGGTGCATCGGGTGGCGGCGCCGTGGGGCCTGGGCGGCGCCGCCAGCCGATGCGGCTAGATCCAGCCGCCGATGCTGCGGTTCTGGGAGACGGCGGTGTCGAAAGCGAGGGGGCAGGCGAGGATGAGCGTGCGCATCGGCTCCGCTTGCTGCGCGTACATCTGCAGGACGTAGCGGTCGGCGCCGGTGAACATCTGCGACAGGAACTCGCCGTAGCCGTCGAAGCCGCGCTGGATGCGGGCGATCTCCTGCTGCTGCCAGTCGGTGACGCGGCCGCTCAGCAGCTCGTAGTAGCCGATCTGCTGCTCCTGCGCGGTCAGGATCTCCCAGCCGCGCAGCGCCCGTTTGCGCAGGTGGCCGATGAGGCCGCCCTGCGGGGTGAGCACCTGCATCTGGGGCGTGCCCATGAAGCCGTACGGCTTGTAGAAGAGGAAGTACGGCATTCCGTCGGGGCGGTAGATCGTCAGCTTCCGCTCGGCCTTGGTCTGGCTCGCCTGGTTGAGGACGCGGAACGCCTTCTTCGCGCCGCTCACGCCCTCTTCGCGGACGTAGGCGGACGGCTGCCCCTGCGGGCTCCAGATCGTGTAGTTCGCCTCGGTCGAGAAGAACTGCGCGGGCTGGTCGTAGACGAGGATCGGCGAGGCGTAGAGGTCGGGGGCGGCCTGCTGGGGCATCTGCTGCTGCGGGTAGCCGGCCTGCTGGGGCGGGTAACCGGCCTGTTGCGGATACCCCTGGGGCGGATATGCCTGCTGCTGTGGCGCACCGACGAGCTCCGCCGCTGGAACCGTCGCCGGGCCGGCCGGCAGGCCCGCCCCGGCGAAGCGTGACGGTTCGGTGCGTCAGGGCCGGGAGGCGTCGTGGACGTCGGCGAGGACGAAGTAGTTCT
>NZ_VCKZ01000690.1 GCF_005889745.1 Actinomadura geliboluensis | reverse complement strand
GGTCATGGCGTCTCCGGAGGCGGGGGAGGGCAGTTCGTGCGGAGCGGTCGTTCGAGCGGGCTCACTTCGGCACCACTGATCCCCTCAGCAGGCCGGTGGTTCCGGTGACGAGGCAGGTGACCTGCCGGTTCTTCTTCTTCCAGTTGTCCAGGACCGGCGCCTCGACGTGCCGGCCCGCTTTCTGGCCGGCCGGGACGCGCGGCCCCGCGGGGCCGAACATCTTCTCCCAGCGGTTCCGGCACCCCGCGTCCGCGTCGCGTGCCACCGCGTCGTCGCCCGGCCACGCGCCGTCCCGCAGCGTGAAGAGGGCGTACACCTCGAACTTGTGCTCCAGACGGCAGTCGATGGCCGGTAGGAAGCCGCTGATCTGCCAGGTGGTGAGGCAGTCGCCGGGGAGGAGCCGCGCCAGCGGTGTCAGCACCGTCTCCTTGGCGTCGAGGAGCGGTGCGGTGAGCCGCTTCGGGCCGGGGTAGCGCAGGAGGCACACCACGTCGCGGTCGCCGTCCTTCCACGCCTTCTCGTCGGGACGGTCGGCGTACAGTTCGAGCCGGTTCCCGTAGGCGCTCTGCCTCAGGAACCCGGTGCGCTCGCGGCACTCCTTCCGGGCCATCTCCGCGACGGCCCGGTCGCCGGGGAACGCCGAGGCGGTCAGGGTCACCTCGGCGCCGATCTCCCCCTCGTGCGGCCGGTCGCCGGGCGAGGGCATGAGGAGCACCCGTGTCGACCGCTCTTCGAGCGCGTTGAAGCAGTCGCCGCTGCGCAGGTCGGACGCCCACGTCTTGCCGTGCGTGTCGATCCGGCGGGCCGTGTCCTCCACGCGGTGGGCGGCCATGACCGCCGCGACGCTGAAGACGGCGGCCCAGACGGCCGCCGCCACCAGCCCGGCGGCGGCGAAGCCCCTGCCCTTCTCGCCGCGGCGTCCGGCCTGGACGAGCGCGGCGATGCCGAAGCCGACCGCGAACAGGACCAGGCCGAGCAGGCCCGTGACGAGCGCGGCGACCGCTAACCCGTTCGTCCGTCGCCCTGCGGCGGGGCCGTCCGGGTCCGCTGGTTCGGGGGCGGTCATGGCAGCAGCGGCTTCGTCATGGGGCGCTTCTCGCTCTCGCCCAGGCAGACGACGGTGCGGATGCCGGACGTCCACTCGTCCTCCTCCGGCATCATCCAGGTGAGGATGTCCGGTGTGCGGCGCCCGCTGAACACCTTCTCGTAGCGCTTGTCGCAGCCGGCCTCCGCCCGCCGCTCGGTCGCCTTCGCGCCCGGGTACGGCCCGTCCTCGAGCCGGAAGACGGCGAAGACCTCCATCCAGTGCTCATCGGTGCACGCGAGGACGCGCTGGGCCGGCAGGTCCTCGCTCCACTTGCCGAGGCAGTCGCCGCGGGCGAGCTCGTGCCAGAGCTTGCGGTTGGGGTCAAGCGTCTCGGCGAGCGGTGCGCTGATCTTCCCGGTGCCCTCGTAGAGCATCAGGCAGACCGCCTCGCGGTCCCCGCTCCGCCAGGTCGGCCGGGTCGGCGTGATGACGTAGAGCTGCAGGTCCTCGGCGTACCTGCTCTTCTGGAGGCGGGCGAGGCGCAGGAAGCACGCGTCCTCCGCCTGCTGGAAGACCTCATGGTCGCCGGGGTAGTCGGTGCCGGGCAGGCGCAGGCTGGCACTGACCTCGCCCTGGTGCGGCCGGGTGCAGGGCAGCGCCGTCACCAGTGCCTGGACGTTCCCGTCGAAGCCGGTGAAGCAGTCGCCGACGCGCAGGAGGGAGGGCAGCACCCTGTCCTTCCCGGTGACGTGCCCGGACTCGTCGCGGTCGACGGTGAGCAGGGAGCCGACGGCCGCGGCGGCGGCGACCGCGGCGACGGCGACCCAGACGGCCGAGGCCGCCAGGCCGCCGGCGGCGAGGCCCCTGCCCTTCTCGCCGCGGCGTCCGGCCTGGACGAGCGCGGCGATGCCGAAGCCGACCGCGAACGGGACCAGCGCGAGGACGCCGGTGATCAGGGCGGCGATCGCCAGCCGGTTCGTCCGAGCGGGACCGGTCCGTGGCGGGAGGCCCGGCGGCGGTAAGGCGCCGGGCGGGGGTGCTGCACCGAGCGGAGGTGCGGGGGTGGATGAG
>NZ_VCKZ01000198.1 GCF_005889745.1 Actinomadura geliboluensis | reverse complement strand
GGACGTGATCGTCCAGATGAACATAGAGTGCGGTCAGAAGGGCGTCCAAGTCAGTCTTCACACACCGACCATGGGCGCCCTTCGCCGTGCCCGCACCCGGTTCAGCAATTTCCCATCAACGATCTAGGGGGTGGTGCGGGAAGGACGGGCCGGCCGTGCCGGGGGCGCGGCCGGCCCGGGCGGATCAGTGGAACTGGCCCTCTTCCGTGGAGCCCTTCAGGGCCGTGGTGGAGGAGTCGGGCGCGATCGCGGTGCTGACCATGTCGAAGTAGCCGGTGCCGGCCTCGCGCTGGTGCTTGACCGCGGTGAAGCCCTTCTCGGCCGCCGCGAACTCGCGCTCCTGCAGGTCGACGTAGGCGGTCATGCCCTCGCGGGCGTAGCCGTGGGCCAGGTCGAACATGCCGTAGTTGAGCGCGTGGAAGCCGGCCAGCGTGATGAACTGGAACTTGAAGCCCATGTGGCCGAGCTCGCGCTGGAACTTGGCGATGGTCGCGTCGTCCAGGTGCGCCTTCCAGTTGAAGGACGGCGAGCAGTTGTAGGCGAGCATCTGGTCGGGGTACTCGGCCTTGACCGCCTCGGCGAACTTGCGGGCCTGCTCCAGGTCCGGGGTGCCGGTCTCCATCCAGATGAGGTCGGAGTACGGCGCGTAGGCCTTGGCGCGGGCGATGCAGGGCTCGATGCCGTTGCGGACCCGGTAGAAGCCCTCGGCGGTGCGCTCGCCGGTGGTGAACTCGCGGTCGCGCTCGTCCACGTCCGTCGTGATCAGGGTCGCGGCCTCGGCGTCGGTCCGCGCGATGATCAGTGAGGGGACGTTGGAGATGTCCGCCGCGAGGCGGGCGGTGTTGAGGGTCTTGATGTGCTGCGAGGTCGGGATGAGGACCTTGCCGCCGAGGTGCCCGCACTTCTTCTCGGAGGCCAGCTGGTCCTCCCAGTGCACGCCCGCGGCGCCCGCGGCGATCATGCCCTTCATCAGCTCGAAGGCGTTCAGCACGCCGCCGAAGCCGGCCTCGGCGTCGGCCACGATCGGGGCGAGGAAGTGCGTGTCGCCCTCGCCCTCGGCCCACTGCACCTGGTCGGCGCGCAGCAGCGCGTTGTTGATGCGGCGGACCACGGCCGGGACCGAGTTCGCCGGGTAGATGCTCTGGTCCGGGTAGGTCTGGCCCGCCAGGTTGGCGTCCGCCGCGACCTGCCAGCCGGACAGGTAGATGGCCTTGAGGCCGGCCTTGACCTGCTGGACGGCCTGCAGCCCGGTCAGCGCGCCGAGGGAGTGGACGTAGTCCTCCTCGTGCAGGAGCTTCCAGAGGCGCTCGGCGCCGAGGCGCGCGAGGGTGTGCTCCTCCTGGACCGAACCGCGGATCCGCACGACGTCCTCGGCCGTGTAGGTCCGCTCGACGCCCTTCCAGCGGGCGTCGGTCTCCCACTGTCGCTGCAGCTCCTCGGCTGCGCCCTTGAGGCGACTGTCGCTCATGATGTTGCCCTTCCGTGTCGTCCCCTGGGTGCTTGCAACGACTATGCCCCGGTCGCAACCCCCTAATGAACTCGCGAGTAACGAAAGAAGTGCGAAATTTCCTGTACGATGAAGCCGTGACGACCTTGCGACAAGAAGAACCCCTCAACTTGACGAGCGACGTAGACCTCGTCACCTTCGGGCAGCGGCTCCGGCACCTGCGGCGCGGCCGCGGGCTGACGCTCTCGGAGCTCGGCGAGCGGGTCGGCCGCGCCCCGTCCCAGTTGTCGCTGCTGGAGAACGGGCGCCGCGAGCCGAAGCTGTCGCTGCTGCAGTCGCTGGCCGCCGCGCTGGAGTGCCCGGTGGAGGAGCTGCTGCGCCGGCAGCCGCCGAGCCGCCGCGCCCAGCTGGAGATCCAGCTGGAGGAGGCCCAGCGCGACCCGCTGTACCGGACGCTCGGGCTGTCGCACCTCAAGGTCGGCAAGCGGATGCCGAACGAGGTGATCGAGCACATCCTCGCGCTGTACGGGGAGCTGAAGCGCAGCCGCACCAAGCCCACCGCGAGCCCCGAGGAGGCGCGCAAGGCCAACGCCGAGCTGCGCCGCCAGATGCACGAGCGCGGCAACCACTTCCCGGAGATCGAGCGGGTCGCCGCGCAGACCCTCGACGCCGTCGGGTACCGGCGCGGCGCCGTGTCGCAGGGCCTGCTGATGACGCTGGTCGGCCACTTCGGCTTCAGCCTCCAGTACGTGCAGGACCTGCCGCGCTCCGTCCGGTCCGTCACCGACCTGCGCAACCGGCGGATCTACCTGGAGCGCGAGCAGCTCGGCATGCACACGCCGCGGACGATCCTGCTGCAGACCCTCGGGCACATCGCGCTCGACCACGACCAGCCGCGCGACTTCGCCGACTTCCTGCGCCAGCGCGTGGAGGCCAACTACTTCGGCGCGGCGATCCTGATGCCCGAGCGCAGCGTCGTGCCCTTCCTCCAGGAGGCCAAGGCGGCGCGGGAGCTGTCCGTGGAGGACCTGGCGGACGTCTTCTCCGTCTCCTACGAGATGGCCGCGCACCGCTTCACCAACATCGCGACCCACCACCTCGGGCTGCAGCTGCACTTCACCAAGAACGACGAGAACGGCACCATCTACAAGGCGTACGCAAACGACGGCCTCGCGTTCCCACAGGACGAGGACGGCGCGATCGAGGGCCAGCGGATGTGCCGCGAATGGGCCGGCAGGCACGTGTTCGGCGCCGCGGACCGCTTCTCCGTCTACTACCAGTACACCGACACCCCCAACGGGACGTACTGGTGCCTGTCGCACATAGACCCGAGCCACGAGCGCGACTTCGCGATCACGCTGGGCGTCCGGTTCGAGGACTCCCGCTGGTTCCGCGGCCGGGAGACGACCCGGCGGGTCAAGTCGGCCTGCCCGGACGGCGACTGCTGCCAGCGGCCCCCGAAGGAGCTGTCGGACCGCTGGGAGGGCATGGCCTGGCCGTCGGCGCGCGCGCACTCGCACGTCCTGTCGGTCCTGCCGCCCGGCGCGTTCCCCGGCGTGGACGACGCCGACGTCTACGAGTTCCTCGACAAGCACGCCGCCGAATGACGGGTGTGTTGCGCCCGCGTCAACTCTTCGGGTCGGTTCGTTCCCTCCCGTCCCACCGGTGAATGATCTGGGAGGATTTGGCGTTCCCTGTTAGTGAGGGGGCGTTCCGTCCGGGACGGCCAGAGGGGAGGGAGAGCGCGTGCTGCCCGAGGTCGCGTCGTGGTTGGCCCGCCGCACCAGCACGGCGGCCGACTGGCCGCCGCGCCTCCTGCTCGACGCCAAGGGCGACGCCGGGATCAGCGTCGTGCTGCCCGCGCGCGACGAGGAGGCCACGGTCGGCGCGATCGTCGCGGCCATCCGCACCGACCTGGTCGAGCGGATCCCGCTCGTGGACGAGATCGTCGTGGTCGACTCCCGCTCCACCGACCGGACCGCCGCCGTCGCCGCGGCGGCGGGCGCCGAGGTGGTCGCGCAGGACGCCGTCCTGCCCGGTCTCGGCCGCATGTCCGGCAAGGGCGAGGCGCTGTGGAAGTCCCTGTACGCCACGTCCGGCGACCTGCTGGTCTTCATCGACGCCGACCTGCGCGAGTTCACCTCGTCCTACGTCACCGGGCTGCTCGGCCCGCTGCTGGCCGATCCGGCCGTCGGCTACGTGAAGGGCTGCTACGACCGCCCGCTGGTGGACGGCGAGCGGCGTGTCGAGGGCGGCGGCGGCCGGGTCACCGAGCTGGTCGCCCGCCCCCTGATCAACATGCACTGGCCGCTGCTCGCCGGCGTCATGCAGCCGCTCGGCGGCGAGTACGCGGGCCGGCGCGCGCTGCTGGAGCGGCTGCCGTTCGTCACCGGCTACGGCGTGGAGCTCGGCCTGCTGCTGGACGTGTACCAGCACGCCGGGCTGGACGCGATCGCGCAGGTGGACCTCGGCCGCCGGGTGCACGCCCACCAGTCCACCGAGGCGCTCGGCGCGATGTCCGGGCAGATCATGCAGACGGCCTGGTCGCGGCTGGAGCGGCACGGCCGGATGATCCCGCTGGAGGCCCCCTCCACCGCGCTCACCCGCTTCCACCGCGGCGCGGACGGCCATGACGCCCGCACCACCGACGTCGCCGTGGGGGAGCGCCCGCCGATGGCCGAGGTGCCCGGCTACGCCGCCGCGCGCTCCTTCTCCCCGGGCACCCGGTGACCGGCCTGTGACTCCGGCCACGGTGTTACCCACGGTAACGCCTGGTGGTGCTACCGTTGGTAACAGCGATATTGGAGAAAGGGTCGAATTAATCATGACGAGCGCGGAGCAGACGCCGTTCTCGCTGGAGCCCAGCGAGGACGTTCGCGAGGTCAGGGACTGGGTGCACGAGTTCGCCAGGGACGTCATCCGCCCCGCGGCGCAGGAGTGGGACGAGCGCGAGGAGACCCCCTGGCCGCTGATCCAGGAGGCGTCCAAGGTCGGCATCTACTCCCTCGACTTCTTCGCCACCCAGTGGCTGGAGCCGACCGGCCTCGGCATCCCGGTGGCGTTCGAGGAGCTGTTCTGGGGCGACGCGGGCATCGCGCTGTCGATCGTGGGCACCGGCCTCGCCGCCGCGTCCGTCGCCGCCGTCGGCACCCCCGAGCAGACCGCCGAGTGGGTGCCGCAGATGTTCGGCAGCGCCGACGACGTCAAGCTCGGCGCGTTCTGCGCGTCCGAGCCCGACGCCGGCAGCGACGTCGGCTCCATCCGCACCCGCGCCGTCTTCGACGAGGCCAAGGACGAGTGGGTGCTGAACGGCACCAAGACCTGGGCGACCAACGGCGGCATCGCCGACGTCCACGTCGTCGTGGCGTCGGTGCACCCCGAGCTCGGCAGCCGCGGCCAGGCCAGCTTCATCATCCCGCCGAACACCCCCGGCCTGAAGCAGGGCCAGAAGTTCAAGAAGCACGGCATCCGCGCCTCCCACACCGCCGAGGTGATCCTGGACGGCGTGCGCGTCCCCTCGCACCTGATCGTCGGCGGCAAGGAGAAGTTCGACGAGCGCATCGCCCGCACCCGCGAGGGCAAGAGCTCCAAGGGCCAGGCCGCGCTGAAGACGTTCGAGACGACCCGCCCGTCCGTCGGCGCGATGGCGCTCGGCGTGGGCCGCGCCGCCTACGACTACGCCCTGCAGTACGCGCGGGAGCGCGAGCAGTTCGGCCGCAAGATCGGCGACTTCCAGGCCGTCGCCTTCAAGCTCGCCGACATGAAGACCCGCCTGGACGCCGCGCGCCTCATGGTGTGGCGCGCCGCCTGGATGGCGCGCACCGGCAAGGACTTCGCGAACGCCGAGGGCTCGATGGCCAAGCTGATGGCCAGCGAGATGTCGGTCTACGTCACCGAAGAGGCCATCCAGATCCTCGGCGGCAACGGCTACACCCGCGAGTACCCGGTCGAGCGCATGCACCGCGACTCCAAGATCTTCACGATCTTCGAGGGCACCTCGGAGATCCAGCGCCTGGTCATCGGCCGCTCCATCACCGGCCTCCCGGTCCGGTAGCGCCCGCCCCGCGCCCGGCGGCGGTTCCGGCGTCGCCCGGACGCCGCCGGGCGGGGGCGCGGTTGTCAGTCGGTGATACCGGTGTTGTCACCGGGTAACACCCCCGATAGCGTGCTTTCCATGACGACTGCGGCGGGCAAGCCGGGAGCGCGGCGCGATCCCGGCCGCCGCCGCGCCCTGCTGGAGGCCGCCGACCGGGTCATCCAGCGGGAGGGGCCGGAGGCGTCCATGGCCGCGATCGCCGCCGAGGCGGGGATCAGCAAGCCGATCCTCTACCGCCACTTCGGCGACAAGAGCGGCCTCTACCAGGCCCTCGCGGAGCGGCACACGCGCAAGCTGATCGAGGGCATCCGCGACGAGTTCTCCCGCGACGAGCCGGTCCGCGACCGGACCCGCTCCACCATCGACACCTACCTGGCCACGATCTCCAAGAACCTCAACCTGTACCGGTTCCTGATGCACCGGGCGAGCGCCGAGGACACCGCCACGCACAGCGCGATGAGCACGATGATCCGCGACGTGAGCCGGGAGCTGGCCGAGGTGATGATCGCCGAGGGCGAGATGGCGGACCGCACCCGCGCCTACGTGTGGGGCCACGCGATCGTCGGCATGGTGCAGACCGCCGGCGACTGGTGGCTCGACCACGCCGCCGAGGTGCCGCGCGAGGCCGTCGTGGACGGGCTCGTCGACCTGGTCCTCGGCGGGCTGCCCGCCGCCGCGTCCGGCGCCCGCGGCGCCGCCCCCGGTGTTCGTGGCGGCGTGGCGCCCGGTGGCCAAGGCACGGACGCGCCCGGCGGCCCGGCCGTCCGCTGAGGGGACGGCCGGGCCGCGGGCCCGCGCGGCTACCGGAGGAGGGTCCAGCCGCCGCGCGGCGGTCCGGGCTCCCCGCCGGTGCCCGGACGCGTCGCCCGGAACAGCTCGCCCCGGTGGGTCACCAGGGCGCCGGGCTCGTAGGAGGCGCCGCTCCGCCAGCCGGGGACGCCGGCCGGCGAGACGCGGCTGGTGCGGCCGTCGGCGCTGCGGGTCCGGGCCAGCGCGTACTCGCCGACCCGCACGGGGCCGGTGTACGGCAGCCAGTGCGCGCCGTCCGTGGAGTACTCGACGGCCATGCCCGGGTCGCGCACGTTCGCCGCGAGCATCCCGCCGGAGACCTTCGCGCCGGGCGGCGGGACGCGGTAGTTCACGCCCGAGCCGTCCAGCCCGACCGGCTGGTAGAAGGACAGGAGCGGGAACGTCTTCTGGCCGAGGGTGTTGGTGAAGACGTTCCAGGCCGCGTCCATCTCGGCCGGGGCGGGGGTGTCGCGGTTCCAGGCCCGCTCGGCGACGCCGAGGAGCTTGGGGAACGCCTGGTACTCGCGGATCTCCGGCGGCTTGCCGTTCTCGCCCCACAGCTGCGCTTCCAGGCCGAGGATGTTCTTGCGGCCTTCGGGGGTCAGCTTCGTCCAGGACGGGTTCGGCGTGACGGGGTTGCCCCAGCGGTCCTCGGTGGCGTTCGCGTACACGTTGAACGGCTGGTAGGTGAACGTGGACTTCTCGTCCACGTACGCGGCCCAGTAGTAGCCGGGCTCGTCCGGGTCCTTGTTGTAGGCGAGGTCCATGTAGAGGTTGGTCGCGTGGGCGAGGATGACCGGGGTGCCCTCGTTGGCGAACCGGTACGCCCAGTCCTCCCGGCCCCAGCCCCAGACGTTCTGCCACGGCAGCGGGCTGAACCCCTTGAGGCGGAACGAGCGGGTCGGGTCGGTGATGTCCTCCCATCCGGCGGTGTACGGCGCGTACTTGTGCGCGATGCCGTTCCACCGGGTGAAGAACAGCTCCTTGAGCTCCTCACCGGACTTGCCGGCGGTCGCCGGGTTGCTCGCGCACGCGGGCGATCCGGACCACCAGCCCTCGGGCGGGCCGGGCGGCTCGTCGCCGCCGAGGTTGATCCGGTTCAGCGGGACGCCCGCGCTCCGGTACATCTTCGCCACCTCGGACACGACCTTGTCGAGGAACGCGTAGGTGCTGCCGAGGCACGGGTTGGCGAGGTTGTCGTTGTAGTACTGGACGCTGACGTGCTCGCTGGTGTCGCCCGGGTCGAGCAGCCGGTAGGTGTCGTCGTGCGTCCGCCGGTAGCGGCGCTCCATCGACTGGACGGCGGCGCGGGCGTGGGCCGGGAAGTTCAGCTCGGGGACGACCTCGATGTGCCGCTCGGCGGCGTACCGCAGGATGTCCTCGAAGTCCCGCACGGAGTAGAAGCCGCCGCCCTTTCCGACGAAGTTGGCGGTGCTCTGCTCGTAGCCCTGGTAGGCGGGCCGGACCCCGAGGTTGGCCTCGGTCTCGCTGCCCGCCTTGCCGGAGATCCCGTCGCCGGGGCCGAGGTCGCCGGCCGACCCCATGCCCTGGTGCAGCGCGCCCGTCTCCGCGAGGTCGAACTCCCGTTTGGAGCCGAAGCCGGTCAGCTCGGGCATACCCGGGATCTCCAGCCGCCAGCCCTCGTCGTTGGTCAGCCCGAGGTGCAGCCTGTTGAGCTTGGTGAAGCTCATCAGGTCGAGGAACTTCTGGACGGTCCGCTTGGTCTCGAAGTGGCGCCCCACGTCGAGCTGCAGGCCCCGGTAGCCGAACAGCGGCGCGTCGGCGATCCGGGCGCGGGGGACGGCCACCGAGGCCGGGCGGTCGCCGCCCGCCGCCGCCTTGTAGTCGGCCGCGGGGACGAGCTGCCGCAGCGTCTGGATCCCGTACAGCACCCCGGCCCGGTCGGCGCCGACGATCCGCACGCCCTGCCCGGTCGTGGTGAGCGTGTAGCCCTCGGGGTCGGGCGCGCCGTCGCGGTCGACGTCCAGCCGCGGGTCCACGCTCAGCGAGACGGGCGCGCCGCGTCCCCGCGCGACGTCCCGCAGCGCGGAGCGCAGGTAGCCGGCCTCGCCGCGCAGGGTCCGCGGCGCCGAGACGAGCGAGAGGCCGCCGAGCGCGACCGTCCCGCCCGACTCCGCCGCCGACAGCGGCTGCGGGACGAGGCTCTGCCGCAGCGTGAGGTCCGTCTTCGGGGACGTGTTCGCCGCGTAGCGGGTCGCCGCCGTCTCGACCGGCCGGTGGTCGCCGGAGAACGCGGTGGTCTGCTTCGGGTCGGCCGGGTCGAGCAGGTTCCGCGCGGGCACCCACGTCGGCCGGCCCTCGCCGAACCGGATCGTCCACCCGGCGGGGCCGTCGGACTTGTGCACCGCCCACAGCTCGACGTTGATGTCGATCGCGCGCCGCTCGCCGGGCGCGACGGGCGCGAACCCGGCGGCGGGCTTGAGCGTGTAGAAGTCGCCGCTGCGCGCGGCGTCCGCGCGGGCCACGGCGAGGCCCTGCCTCGCGAGCTGCGCGCGGGCGGTGTCGCCCGCCGCGCCGTCGAGCACGGCGGCGGGACGGCGGACGGCGTTGAAGTACATCGCCCAGCCGTCCGCGCCCAACGCGCAGCGGTCGTCGCCGTTGGCGATGGTGAGCCGCGCGAGGTGGTACTGCGCGTCGGCGACGGTGTGGTCGACCGGCTGGTAGGTGACCAGGAGGTCGCGGGCGTCCGGATGGCAGGCCGCCGACGCCGAGCCCGGCGTGACGGCCGCCGCGAGCGCGGCGGTGAGCGCGGCGGCCGACAGCCCGGCCGCGTATCGAGTTCTCGGGTTCATGCTGCGAATACCGTTCTCCACGGGACGGTGGGGGGACCGGCAGGAGCCGGGTCGGCGCGCCAATGAATAGGAAAGTAACCTAAAAGATTGGTGCGCCCCGGCGCCTGATCCGGTCACCGGCGAAGCCGCAGGCCCCGCCGTCCGGCCGCCTCCGGCCAGCGCGGAGAACTTGACGGGCGCGCCGCGCGGTCGTCGTCACGTGCACCTCGTCGGGCCCGTCGAAGATGCGGGCCCCTGTAGGCGAGGGTGGTGAACCACTCGGCAGCGCGCGCACGGCCCGCGGCGGGCGCCCGGGAGGCGCCGCCGCGGGCCGCGTGCCGCGGGGACGGACGGTCAGGTGGTCCCGGTGAGGTCGAGCTCCTTGACCTTCGGGTCGCCCTCGTCGGCGAAGTAGTCGTGCGCGCGGGTCGTGTCCGCGCCGTCCGCCAGCTTCGCCGCCCGGCACACCAGCGTGCCGATCGCCGCGACCGCGACGTTGACGACGAGCGCCAGCACGCCGGCGTAGATCGTCGTCTTGGTGTCGAGGCCGAGGTCGCTGAGCGGGTAGGCCGACCCGCCGAAGTGCTCCTTGCCCTTCGCCGGGTTCGGGATCTGGTACAGCATCCACAGCCCGGCGAGCATGCCGCCGGCCCAGCCCGCGATCAGCGCGCCGCGGTGGAACCAGCGGGTCATCAGCCCGAGCCCGACCGACGGCAGCGTCTGCAGGATGATCACGCCGCCGATGAGCTGCAGGTCGATGGAGAACTGCGGGTCCAATGCGAGGATGCAGGCCACCGCGCCGGCCTTGACGATCAGCGAGACCACCTTGCTGACCGCGGCCTCCTGCTTCGGGGTGGCGTCCCGCCGGATGTACTCCTTGTAGATGTTGCGGGTGAACAGGTTCGCCGCCGCGATCGACATGATCGCCGCCGGGACCAGCGCGCCGATGCCGACGGCGGCGAACGCCACCCCGGCGAACCAGTCGGGGAACATGTGGTCGAACAGCACCGGGACGGCGGTGTTGCCGTCCGGCTTGCCGTCGGTGCTGATCGGCTTCACGTCCGCCGCGATCGCCATGTAGCCGAGCAGCGCGATGAGGCCCAGCACGAAGCTGTAGGCGGGCAGCGCCGCCATGTTCCGCTTGATCACGTTGCGGTTCCGGCTCGCCAGCACGCCGGTCACGCTGTGCGGGTAGAGGAACAGCGCCATCGCCGACCCGAGCGCGAGCATCGCGTAGTTCAGCTGGCCGCTGCCGGCGATCGTGATGCCGTCGCCGGGCGCGGGCGTCGCGTCGAACTTGGCCTTCGCCGCGTCGAAGATGTCGCCCCAGCCGCCGAGCTTCGCCGGGATGTACAGCACCGCGACGATGATGACCAGGTAGATCAGCACGTCCTTGACGAACGCGATGAGCGCGGGCGCCCGCAGCCCGGACTGGTAGGTGTAGGCCGCGAGGATCGTGAACGCGATGACGAGCGGCCAGTGGCCGTTCACGCCCATGGCCTTCAGCACGGCCTCGATGCCGACGAGCTGCAGCGCGATGTAGGGCATCGTGGCGACGATCCCGGTGATCGCCACCAGCAGCGCCAGCGTCGGCGAGCCGAACCGGGCCCGGACGAAGTCGGCCGGCGTCACGAAGCCGTGCACGTGCGACACCGACCAGAGCCGGATCAGGAACAGGAACACCAGCGGGTAGACGATGATCGTGTACGGGACCGCGAAGAAGCCCGCGGCGCCCGCGCCGAACACCAGGGCGGGGACGGCGACGAAGGTGTAGGCGGTGTAGAGGTCGCCGCCGATCAGGAACCAGGTGACCCAGCTGCCGAAGCTGCGGCCGCCGAGGCCCCACTCGTCCAGGCTGTGCATGGTGTCCGGGCGCCGCCACCGGGCGGCGACGAAGCCCATCCCGCTGACCAGCAGGAAGAGCACGGTGAAGACGACGATCTCGGTGATGTGGTCGCTCGCCATCGGTCAGCCCCGCTTCCGGGTGAGCCGGTAGACGACGACCGTGCAGGCCACGCCGAGCGGGATGAAGGCGAGCTGGATCCAGTAGAAGGCGGGGAAGCCGGCGAGCCGCGGGGAGTCGCTGTTGAACAGGAACGTCAGCAGCGGGACCACGACCGGGACGACCAGCAGCCAGTTCCAGGCGCTGCGGTCGGAGCGGGCCTCCGGTGGCGGGGGCGCCGAGGCCGGTTCCTCGGGGGTGTCGGGAGTCAAGGGGAGTCCTCCTCGTCGTGCGTCGCGGGAGCGGCCGGTCCAGATCGCGGAGGGGCCGTCCCGGTGGAGCAGCCGGGCGAGAGTACACATCCGACGATCACGGTGTGATATCGGTCACGGCACGACTTGGATGGATCGTTCCAGTGCGCGGGAGGGCAGGTCAGGACATGTCCGACCCGGTGTCAGGGGACGGTCAGACGGTCCGGTCGGCGGCGGTCCTCGGCTCGTGCCGGACGTCGCTCGGCAGGCCGAGCTCCCGGGTCCACGCCGCGAACTCCACCAGGATCCCGTCGGGGTCCTTGAAGTAGATGGAGCGGACGAACACGCCCTCGTGGTTCTCCGGCGCGACGCCGAACTCGCTGTCGTCGTGGTTGAGCAGCACGCCGACGTCGATCCCCTTGGCGATGAGGCGGTCGCGGTACTCCTCGATGCGCTCGGGCGGGACGTCGAAGGCGATGTGGTTCATCGACCCGACCGCCGACAGCAGCTCGCCCCGGTCGGGCAGGTTCTTCGGCGCCGAGACGCCGGGGACGGGGTCGGGCGCGTCCGGGAACCAGAAGAACGCGAGGGCGTTGCCGCCGCCGCAGTCGAAGAAGAAGTGCTGCCCCCAGCCCATCGGCAGCTCGATCGTCTTGATGAGCGGCATGCCGAGCACGCCCTCGTAGAAGTCCACCGTCCGCCTCATGTCGCTGCAGACCAGCGCCAGGTGGTTGACCCCGCGCAGCTCGAACTCGGTGTTCTTCCTGGTCATGACGCCGCTCCTGGAGGTAAGCAAGCCCTTGCGACCGGGGTCCATGGTAACCTCGCCGCATGCGAACCGCAGCCGCCCGGTGGTGGTGGCGCCGCTGAGGCGGCGCCGGTTCCTGCATGCTCAGACCAGGCGACCGCCCTCATCGGCGGTCGTTTTTTCGTGGGCGCCGCCCGATGAGGGCCCGACATGAGGGGCCACCGCGGTGGAGACCGTCTCACAGCAGCCGCTGACCAGCGAGTTCGTCACGGCCGGGGGCGTACGGGTGACCCGTACCGCCGTCCCCGTCGACTCCGAGCGCAAGTCCGATGTGCTGAACGCCCTCGTCCGCGCCGTGGGGGAGCGGCGCGGCGGCGTGCTCAGCTCCGGCATGGAGTACCCGGGCCGCTACAGCCGCTGGCACATGGCCTACGTCGACCCCTGCCTGGAGATCGTCGCGCGCGGGCGGGCGGTCGCCGTGCGCGCCCTCAACGAGCGCGGGCGGATCGTGCTGCCCGCCGTGGCCGCCGTGCTCCGCGGCGTCGGCGAGGTCCGCGCGGACGCGGCGGACCTGTTCGAGGTCTTCGTCCCGCCCGGCGCGGAGTTCTTCCCCGAGGAGGAGCGCAGCCGCCAGCCGACCGTCTTCACCGCCCTGCGCGCCGTCGTCGGCCTGTTCGGCTGCGACGACCCGCACCTCGGCCTGTACGGCGCGTTCGGCTACGACCTGTCGCTGCAGTTCGAGCCGCTGCGCACCCGGCTGGAGCGGCCGGACGACCAGCGCGACCTCGTCCTGCACCTGGCCGACGAGATGGTCGTCGTGGACCGCAAGCGCGAGACCTCGCACCGGATCTCCTACGAGTTCGAGGTCGGCGGCGAGGGCACGGCGGGGCTGGCGCGGGCCACCGAGCCGACGCCGGTCCGGCCGCGCGCGGCGGAGCTGCCGCCGCAGCCGGTGCCCGGCGTGTACGCGCGGATGGTGCGGGAGGCCAAGGAGAAGTTCGTCCGCGGCGACCTGTTCGAGGTGACGCCGGGCCACGCGATGTACGCCCGGTGCGACGCGCCCGCCGCGTTCTTCGAGCGGCTGCGCGAGACGAACCCGGCCCCGTACGAGTTCCTGTTCAACCTGGGCGACGGCGAGTACCTGGTCGGCGCGTCGCCGGAGATGTTCGTCCGGGTGTCGGGCGACCGCGTCGAGACCTGCCCGATCGCCGGGACGATCAAGCGCGGCGGCGACGCGCTGGAGGACGCCGAGCAGATCCGCACGATCCTGGCGTCGGCGAAGGACGAGTCCGAGCTGACCATGTGCACCGACGTCGACCGCAACGACAAGTCGCGCATCTGCGTGCCCGGCAGCGTCCGCGTCCTCGGCCGCCGGCAGATCGAGATGTACTCCCGGCTGATCCACACCGTCGACCACATCGAGGGCCGGCTGCGGCCCGGCTTCGACGCGCTGGACGCGTTCCTCACCCACATGTGGGCGGTCACCGTCACCGGCGCGCCGAAGGCGTGGGCGATGCAGTTCATCGAGGACCACGAGGAGTCGCCGCGCCGCTGGTACGGCGGCGCGGTCGGCTGCGTCGGCTTCGACGGTTCGATGAACACGGGCCTGACGCTGCGGACCGCGCAGATCCGCGACGGCGTCGCCACCGTGCGGGCGGGGGCGACGCTGCTGTACGACTCCGACCCCGACGAGGAGGAGCGCGAGACCCACCTCAAGGCCAGCGCGCTGCTCGGCGCGCTCGCCGCGGTCGAGGACGGCGCCGGGGACGCCGAGCGGGAGGAGGCGCCGCGCGCGGCGCCGCCGGGGGACGGGCTCACAGTGCTGCTCGTCGACCACGAGGACTCGTTCGTCAACACCCTCGCCGACTACTTCCGCCAGCAGGGCGCGGCCGTGGTCACGCTGCGGCACGGGTTCCCGCTGCGGATGCTGGACGAGCACGCCCCCGACCTGGTGGTGCTGTCGCCCGGCCCCGGCCGCCCGGAGGACTTCGGCACCCGCGCGCTGCTGGACGCCCTGGCCGAGCGGGAGCTGCCGGTCTTCGGCGTCTGCCTCGGCCTGCAGGCGATGGTGGAGCACGCGGGCGGGGAGCTGGCGCTGCTGCCCGAGCCGTCCCACGGCAAGCCCGGCCAGGTGAAGGTCACCGGCGGCGGGCTGTTCGAGGGGCTGCCGGACGAGTTCACCGCCGCCCGCTACCACTCGCTGCACGCGACGCCGGACCGGGTGAAGGGGTTCCAGGTGACGGCGCTGACGGGGGACGTGGTGATGGCCGTCGAGGACGCGCCGCGGCGGCGCTGGGCCGTCCAGTTCCACCCGGAGTCGATCCTCACCGCGGCGGGCGGGGCCGGGCACCGGATCGTCGCCAACGTGCTCCGGTTGAGCCGTTCGGACGGCTGAACCGTTCCAGGAGCCGAGCCGGTCCTAGTCCGCAGGCACGAGGGCCCAGTGCGCGGAACCGGTCCGAAGGCCGATGCCCCGGGCCGGGCCCGGCGGAAGACTGGGCCGTGGCCGCGCGCGCCGCGCACGAGGGCGCGGGTGACCGCCGTTATCCCAGCGGGGGAGGGGGCACCGTCCCCTTCCCCGTACAAAACGGAAAATTCGGTCATCCGAAACCGGATTGCCGTTTCTTGGCGTTCTCTCGGGGGACGCCGGAAGCCATGATGACAATCCTGTGGCTCATCGCGGTGATCCTGGTGATCGCCGGCATCTATGTGATCCTCGCCCGGCGCGACCTCCTGTGGGGCATCGTCCTCATCGTCGTCGGACTCCTCGTCGGCCCCGGTGGAGTCAGCATCTTCACCTGACCGAAAATCCGCGCGACCCGCCCGTAACCCTGACATGAGATGTCAGGTTTGCCTGCCAGCATCGTCTCCATGAGCCGTGCACTGACAGGAAAGACCGCACTGGTCGCGGGCGGGACGCGCGGCGCGGGCCGGGGCATCGCCACCGAGCTCGGCGCCGCGGGCGCGACCGTCTACGTGACGGGGCGCACGACCCGGTCCGAGCGATCGGAGATGGGCCGGCCCGAGACCATCGAGGAGACCGCGGAACGGGTGACGGACGCGGGCGGCGAGGGCATCGCCGTCCGCGTCGACCACCTCGACCCGGCCCAGGTCGCCGCGCTCGTGCGCCGCATCGACGCCGAGCGGGGCCGGCTGGACGTCCTGGTCAACGACATCTGGGGATCGGACCACCTCTTCCAGTTCGGCAAGCCGATGTGGGAGCAGTCCCTGGAGGACGGCCTGCGGATGTTCCGGCTGGCCCTCGACACCCACGCCGTCACCAGCCACCACGCCCTCCCGCTGCTGATCCGCGAGCCGGGCGGGCTGGTCGTCGAGGTGACCGACGGCACCGCCGAGTACAACGCGAAGTACCGCAAGGAGTGCGGCTACTTCTACGACATCGCCAAGACCGCCGTGCTGCGGATGGCGCTCGCCCAGTCCGAGGAGATCGCGCCGTACGGCGCGACCGCCGTCGCGCTCACGCCGGGATGGCTGCGCTCGGAGGCGATGCTGGAGCACTTCGGCGTCACCGAGGCGACCTGGCGGGACGGCGCCGCCAAGGACCCGCACTTCGCCATCGCCGAATCGCCCGCCCTCGTAGGCCGCGCCGTCGCGGCGCTCGCCGCCGACCCCGACCGGGCCCGCTGGAACGGCCGGTCGCTGACCAGCGGCGGACTGGCCCGGGTCTACGGCTTCACCGACGCCGACGGCAGCCGCCCCGACGCGTGGCGCTACATCACCGAGGTCGTGGACGCCGGCCGTCCCGCCGACGTCACCGGCTACCGCTGACCGCCGTCTCGCCCCGGCCCCGGGACGTCCCGGGGCCGTTTGAGAAGGATCTGCCCGGTTATGGCGTGAAGAGGAGAAAGGAGGAGCCATGCCGATGACCGACAAGAGCGGCAAGCCCCGGAAGCAGGAGCTTCCCGGCACGCTCCAGCGCTCTCCCCGGGAGGCCCAGGAGACCTTCGCCAAGGCCCACGACTCCGCCGTCAAGACCTACGGCGAGGGCCAGCGGGCGCACCGCACCGCCTACTCGGCGCTCAAGCACAAGTTCGAGAAGCGCGGCGACCACTGGGAGCCGAAGGGCCGCAAGGGGCCGTCCGACCCGCGGGCCAAGAACCCCGACGCCCGCCGCGGCAAGGGCAAGAGCTTCGGCGGAGTGGACGTCGAGGGCAGCACCAAGAAGGAGCTGTACGACCGCGCCGCCGGCCTCGACGTCCAGGGCCGCTCGAAGATGAGCAAGGAGCAGCTGGCCGCGGCGATCGCGCGCAAGCAGGACTAGATCGTTGATGGGAAATTGCTGAACCGGGTGCGGGCACGGCGAAGGGCGCCCATGGTCGGTGTGTGAAGACTGACTTGGACGCCCTTCTGACCGCACTCTATGTTCATCTGGACGATCACGTCC
>NZ_VCKZ01000689.1 GCF_005889745.1 Actinomadura geliboluensis | reverse complement strand
CACAAGCCCACCCAAAGGAGCCGGCACACCACTGACCACGCAAAAAGGCAGGCCGGCGGGCTGGCGGTCCCGCCCGAGCACGTCATCGCCACCTCCGACGACTCGCGGCCTGACGACTACGCGCGCCAGGCCGTCCGAGCCCGCGCCCGCAAGAAGGCCGCCCTGTGGTCCGCGGCGGGACTGGTCGGATTCGTGGTGAGCCTCTTCGGCATCGGGCTCCCCTACGTCATCTGATCGGGCGCCACCGGATCAGCAGTGACAGCAGGACCGGGCCCAGGGCGAGGCTGAACAGCACGTCGGTGAACCAGTGCTCGTCCGCCACGGTCAGCGCCACCGCCGTCACCCAGCCGGTCGCCAGCGCGATGCCGCGGCGGCGGTGCGCGGGCAGCCGGACGGCGGGGAACGCGACCACCAGCAGTTCCAGGATGAGCCAGATGAGCACGAACGCGTTGAGGGTGTGGCCGGACGGATAGGCGTTCCCCTGGGCGAACAGCACGTCCATGCCGCTGTAGGGGTAGGTCCGCGGGATCACCGCCTTCAGGCCGGTCTGCAGCAGCGACAGGCCGACCACGATCATCGCGCTCGCCAGGAGGGGCCGGGGCGACCGTGTCCGGACGCAGGCGATGACGGACAGCGGAAGGATGAGCAGGACCAGGTCGCCGCGCTGGCCGAACTTCGTGGCGAGGTGGACGGCCGTGAGCAGGCCGTCCCGGACGTGCGCGTCGAAGAACTCGTGGGCCGTCCAGTCGAGCCGCCTGAGCGGGCCGTCGAGGAGCACGTCCACGGTGACCAGCACCATGATCGCGACGGGGAGCGCGTACGCCCCCCACCGCACGGACGCGGCGTGCCCGCGCACCGCCGTCTCCGCCCTCACGGCGTGAGGATCGCGCGGCCCCGCACGCGTCCGGCGTCCAGGTCGCCGACCGCGGACTGGAAGTCGTCCAGCGCGTACTCGCGCGTGTGCAGCGTGACGGCGCCGCGGGCCGCGAGCGCCATCAGGTCGCACAGGTCGTTGTAGGAGCCGACGAGGTTCCCGATGATGTTGATCTCCGCGGAGATGATGTCGATCGTGGGGACGTCGATGTTCTCGCCGTAGCCGACCACGTGGTAGTCGCCCGCCTCCCGCAGCATCCGCAGCCCCTCGGCGGTCGTGCCGCCCTCGCCGACGAAGTCGAGGACGACCTCGGCGCCGCCGCCGGTGAGGTCGAGGACCCGTTCGACGTGGTCGCCGTCCGCGACGATCCCGTGGTCGGCGCCGATCTCGGTCGCGAGCCGCACCGCGTCCGGTTCGCGGTCCACCACGATCAGCTCGGCGGGGCTGATCGCCTTGAGCACCTGGACGCCGATGTGCCCGAGGCCGCCGGCCCCGATCAGCACGCACCGGTCGCGCGGTGTGAGCCGCCGCGCCGCCTTCGCCGCCGCGTGGTAGGCGGTGAGGCCCGCGTCGGCGAACGCCGCGACGTCCGCCGGCTCCAGCGACTCGTCCAGCTTCACCACGCTGCGCGCGGAGGTTTTCAGATAGTCGGCGTATCCGCCGTCGGAGTCGATGCCGGGGAACCTGCTGTCGGTGCAGTGCACGTCGTCGCCCGACCGGCAGGCCCGGCACAGCCCGCAGGTGACGATCGGATGCAGGATCACCTTGTCGCCCTCGGCGACGTTCGTGACCGCTGTCCCGACGGCGTGCACCCACCCGGCGTTCTCGTGCCCGATCGTGTACGGCAGTTCCACCCCGGACTTCTCGGCCCACTGCCCTTCGAGGATGTGCAGGTCCGTCCGGCACACCCCGGCCCCGCCGATCCTCACCACGACGTCGAACGGCCCGTCCGCCACGGGGACGGGCACCTCGGCCATCCGCAGATCCTCGCCGTACCCGATGACCTGCACGGCCCGCATAGTGCTGCTCATGGACACGCCCCTACCCACGCATGCCCGGTGGTGATCGCCCGGCAGCCGCCCATCCAACGGGCAGACCCGCAAAAAGAAAAAACCGCAGGTTCCCCTGCGGTTCCACGTGTACCCCCGAGCGGATTCGAACCGCCGTTACCGCCTTGAGAGGGCGGCGTCCTAGGCCACTAGACGACGGGGGCCGGACTTTTCACCCGGTGCGATC